>JBKPDM010000001.1:0-1865 GCA_046727895.1 Pseudomonadota bacterium
CAGCATGACAGCCGATGCCCGCAGGTTCGTGTATTCCGCGTACACCTCGCGGTCTGACGTGTGGGTGGTCGATGACTTCGATGCGCCTCCGGTGCAGCGCGTCAGTTTGAGATGACCAGATCTTTGGGTTCTGCAGGGTTCTCCAAGGTTCTGCAAGGTTCGTTCGGCGAAGCGGAGATCGCAAGAACCCTGAACGAACCCAGTAGAACCTTGTAGAACCTTGGAGAACCAGATTCACTTCCGCCTCTTGTCATCGAGGTTCACGGTCAGGTCCGCCGGGGTGATCGCGTCTTCGACGCCGCGAGGCGGCACCTCGACCTTGGCGATCCAGAGCAGCGCATTCAAGACGACCTTCCGCTGATTGACGTCGCCCCAGTTGGTGTGGGTGTGGCCGCCCGTGAATCCAAAGCTGCGCCCGCCATCCGGCCGCTCGTACACCCACATCATCGTCTCCACCTTGCCACTGTCCGCAATGATGTGCGGGTATGGACCCTTTGGCGACACATACGGTCCCTTTCGCACCTCGTCGCTCGGCTTCGCCGTGAGGATCGGCGTCAGCCGTTTCATCGCGGACGCGTCGCCCGTCCAGCGCATGTTGAAGTACCACTCGTCGTGGTTGCCAAACGGCTTGACGCCTCGCGTGACGGGATGATTCGGGAACGCGTCGAACGCCGGCGTCCACATCGGGTTTACCGAAAAGTTGGTCTCGTAGTAGCCGGCATTCCAGCGCTGCATGGCTTCGCCGGTCGCGCCGGCCGGCACTTCGACCCCGTAGTGCGCGAAGCCCAGGCCGACACCCTTCGCCGTCAGCGCGTCGAGAACCTTCATGCGGTCGCCCTGGATTGCCGGGTGGCCTTTACCACCGTCGGCGTAGATCAAAATCGCGGCCGCGTTGTCGAGCGCGGCGTTGTCGTCCACGACCTGGCCGTCGACGGTCTTCGTCGGCCAGCCGTTCGTGATGACGTCAACCGTGACGCCGTTGACTCCCGCCATGGCTTTCTGCAGCAACATCGACCCCGCACGGAACTCATGTTCACCGGGCGCGTGGCTCGGTCTGCCGGCTATGAGGACGATGTGCTTGTTGGCGGCGTTCAGGATATGCGTGCCGGCGACGGTCGCCACGGCGATCAGAAGGGGAGCCATCCGGGTCCAGCGCGTAACGGCAAGCGTCATGAGAAGCCTCGCAAGTCAGTGGACGAGAGTCGGCGTCCCTTATTAGTTGGCGGCGGTCCCATGACTGTCAAGGGGTTCCTCCCCCGCGGCGAGCGGCCGCGAGGGAGGAAGGCAGGACGCGCTGGTTGAGCTATTTGGGCGGTTCGAGGGTTCCGCCGGCAGCCATCATCCGCACCAGCATGGCGTTCACTAGACCACCGCCGTCGCCGCTGACGGCGATGTCGGGCACCAGCCGGACCTTGTTCTCGCCGAGGATCGCGGCCATCTGCATCGCGGTGTACCCCGCCGCACCGACCGCCTCGATACCCTGGCGATACGCTTCGGCTTTCGCGGCACCGACGGCTCGGATCGAGGCCGCTTCGCCTTCGCCGGCCATACGGACTGCCGCCGCGGCACCTTCCGCGCGCAGCCGCGTCGCGTTGGCTTCGCCCCGCGCCGTCTCGGCAGCCGCGAGGGCGTTCTGCTGCGAGATGCGCACCATCTGCTCGGAGCGCACGACCTCGCTCTGCAGGTTTGCAATCGCCGTTTCGCGCTCGAGCGTCTGGCGCTGCACTTCCGCGTCGCGCTGCGCGTCATAAGTGCGCTGCAGCTCCGCCGCGATCTTACGGTCCGTCTGCGTCTTCATCAGATCCGCCGGCGGCGCGATGTCGCCAATCAACGTGTCGAAGCACTCGACGTCATAGGCTTCGACC
>JBKPDM010000002.1:0-4788 GCA_046727895.1 Pseudomonadota bacterium
GGTTTCGGCAATGGGCAATGCGGTCAGCGAGCCGCCGCCGAGGTCGGACGAGAGTTTCGCCGAGCGCTCGAGCATGCGCGAGTGCAGATAGAAGATGTCCCCGGGATAAGCCTCACGGCCAGGCGGCTGGCGCGACAACAATGACAGCTCGCGATGGGTCACCGCGTGCTTGCTCAAATCGTCGATGACGATCAGGGCATGCTGGCCATGGTCGCGAAAATATTCGGCCATCGTGAAGCCGGCGAATGGGGCAATCCATTGCAGCCCGGATGAGAACGCGGCCGAGGCGACGACGAAAATGCAGCGCTCGGGCGCACCATAACGGTGGACTGCCTCGATCACCCGCTTCACCGCGGTGGTGCGCTGGCCAACCGCGACGTAGACGCACACAACATCCGAATTCTTCTGATTGATGATGGTGTCAATGGCGATTGCCGTCTTGCCGGTCGCGCGGTCGCCAATGATGAGCTCGCGTTGACCACGGCCGATCGCGAACAACGCATCGACGATAAGAATCCCGGTGTCCACGGGCTGGGAGACGAGATCGCGCTCGATAATGCCGGGAGCGGGCCGCTCGACCGGAAGGTGCGCTTCGGCGGTGACCGGCCCTTTGCCATCGAGCGGACGGCCGAGGGGATCGACGACGCGGCCCAGCAAACCAGGCCCAACCGGCACCCGCACGACCTCGCGGGTCCGAGTGACCCGCGAGCCGGCTTCGATGGCGTCGCCTTCGTCGAGCAGCACCGCGCTGATCGTTTCGGCGTCGAGCGTGAGCGCAAAGCCGAGCCTTCCTCCTTCGAAACTGAGAAGCTCGCTGAGACGAGTCTCGGGCAGGCCGGAGACCTGGGCAATTGCGTCGGCAACGTGCTCGACGATCCCCGTGGTTTCGGCTTCCGGCGCGAGAGCCGTGCCGTGAACGATGTCCCGGCTGCGTGCGAGCCAGGCATCGGTGATGGCGTCAGGCGAAAGCTGCGTCATGGTGTGTCAACTCGGATTGGAGGCGAGTGAGATCGGCGCGGAAGCTGTTGCGTACGGAGGCATAACGGGTATCCAGCTCCAGGCCGGCGATGAGATTGGGATCGGTACCGAACTCGACCGGGACCGGACGTCCGAGTATCTTGACCAGCGCGGTCCGGCACGCCTCCGCCTCGGCGGCGGTCAATGCGCGGGCAGCCGTAATTCTGATCGGCGTCCCATTGGCACCGAGAGAGGCCCGCGCTCCGTCCGGCAACTCGGCAAGCCCGGCCGCGAGGCCATTGATGAAGGTGGTGATCCGCAGCTCGCTCGGCACCCGGTCGAGAAGCTTGCGGGCAATATCGAGCGCCAGGCGGCCGGCGCGGTCAGCCGCGGCCGCCGCTTCGGCGCGGCGCTCGTTTTCGATCTCCGCCTTAGCGGCGGCGCGAAGCTTGTCGGCCTCGGCCTGGGCGGCTGCCAGAAGCGCGGCCTTCTCCGTCGCCGCCTCGGCTTCGACAGCTTTCAAGGCTTCGCTGCGGTGCTCGGCCAGCCGCGCGGCTTCCGCCACAGCCTTGTCCCGTTCGCTCTCTGCTGCCGCCTTGGCGGCTTTTGCGTCGGCGAGCAGCTGTCCAGCCGCCTTCTGACGCGCAACAATCGCGTCGACCACTGGACGGAACAGAAAATGGGCCAGCAGCCAGATCAGGACGACGGCATTGACGGCCTGAAGCCCTAGCGTCGACCAATCGATCTGCATCGCTTACCTGCACTTACTTTGCGAATGGATTGGCGAAGAGGACCAGCAACGCGACGACCAGAGCGTAGATTGCCATCGTCTCAATCATCGCAAGGCCGACGAAGAGGGTGCGCGACACCGTGCCGGCGGAGTCGGGCTGCCGGGCGATGGCGTCCATCGCAGCGGCGACGGCACGGCCTTCGCCGACCGCAGGCCCGATTGCACCAAACGAGACGGCCATTGCAGCCGAGAAAATGCTGACCAGTTGGACCGCGTGTTCCATGGTATTGCTCACTTTCCGTTGTGGCTGTTGGGAGATTCTTGCGGCCCCTCGGCGACAGCCGCGCCGATGAAGACCATTGCAAGCACGGTGAAGATGTAGGCCTGGATCGCCCCGGTCAGCACATCGAGGGCCATGAAGGGGATCGGCACCAATAAACCCGCCAGCGACAGTACAATCGCGGCAATGAACACTCCGCTCATCATGTTGCCGAACAGGCGGACGATGAGGGAGAAGGTGCGCGTGATCTGCTCGACGATGTTGAGCGGGATCATGATCCATGTCGGTTCGGCAAAGGTGCGGAGGTAGCCGAAAAGCCCTCGCGTGCGGATCCCGTAAAGGATGGTCGCGCAAAAGACGATTGCGGCGAAGGCGGTGTCGGTCTCCAGATGAGCGGTCGGTGGCTCGACACCAGGGATCAACGATGACCAATTGGCGAAAAGTATGAAAATGAAAATGGTCCCGATTAGTGCGCGATACGGACTAGGCTCGACCTGCATCGTGCCGCGGATCTGGTCGTCGATCACCCCGACGAAGAGTTCCAATACGGTCTGGGCTTTCGACGGCATAAGAGACAGTCGACGCGTGACCGAAACAGCGAAGGCGACGAGAAGAGCCATGATGACCCAACTGATGACCACCGGCTCGCTGATAGCGACCGGTCCGACGTGGAACAGCGCCTTGGTCTCAAGCGGTGAATGAATCATCGCGGCTCTCCAAAACCCCACAGCACCGAGAATCGGGCTACCAGGAACCCGAGCGCGCCGAACAGGAGTGTAACCAGGCTGAGCCGCGCGAGTAATACCAGTACGGCGACCGCCGCGGCGATTCGTCCTAACTGTAGAGCAATAGCCCTGCCGGCCGACCCGGTCGTGAAGAGTCGCGTATTCCACCACAGGGAGGCGAAGTAGGCCACGCCGACGACGAGGCCGGCGATGAAGCCAATGGCCGCTAGAGCGGGGAAGCCAAGCGTAGGATCCGTCACCACTGCTTAACCCCCTGGCGATGCATCCATCTCCAGGCCGACCAGAGCCCGATTGCGGCCCCTACCATCAGCAGGGGCGCGGAGAAAAAGATGCCAGTTCCGTAGCTGCGATCGAGCCAGCGTCCGAGGAAGAGAAAGAGCAGCGTCGGCACGATGATGGCCCAGCCGAGAACCCCGATCTGACCCAGCCGGGAACCGAGCGAAGGCTCCGGGATCTCACGCCCGCGCTCGGCGCGCTCGAGCGCGCGTCGCGCAACATGGGCCAAGGGGTCCGCGTTGCTCGAAGCAGGTCGATCCTGTTTGAGCGAGGTCACGATGCCGCCTCGTCATAACCGGTCACGTCCGGCGCGTGGATTTCTCTGGCCTGCCCGGGGTGCAGATACCGCACGAGCTGGCGCACCGCCCGCACATGCAGCTCAACTTGTGCCACCCGTGCTCGGCGGTCGGCCTCGAGCTGCGCCGCGCGCACGGTGCGGACTTTGTCTTCCAGGGTTTGCAGCGAAGCGTCGACGATTCCTTCGCGGCAGGCGATTTCGACACGCCGCCCCTGCGCGACCGTCAGCACGCCTCCTTTCACGGCGCAGAAGCCGGTGCGGCCGGCCACGGTGCGCCAACGCACCACCGAAGGCGTCAGCATGGTCAGAAGGTCTGCGTGCGAAGGCAGGATGCCAAAGCTGCCGCTCGCATCCTCGGCCCGCACCGAGGCGACATCGTCGCTGTCGACGAGGATCACCGCCGGCGTGGTTATGGTGAGGTGGAGCGCCGCGCTCATCGGCTGGCACCGGCTTGCTTGCCCACGGCTCCTTTGGCCTCGGAGCCGCCGTTCGTCGCCTTGATTTCCTTCGCGGGCTGCTGCGGCTTGGCCTTGCCGGCGTTGCCAGCGGCCTTCTCCTTCTCGCGGGCCTCGTCGAGCGTGCCGACCATGTAAAGCGAGCTCTCCTGCCAGGCGTCGCATTCACCGGCCAGGATCGCCTTGCAGCCGGCGATCGTGTCGCTGACCGCTACCGAGCGGCCCGGCATTCCGGTGAAGGCTTCGGTCACGGCAAACGGCTGGGTCAGAAATCGCTGCAAACGCCGGGCCCGTTCCACGATCCGGCGATCCTCGGCCCCGAGCTCCTCGATGCCGAGGAGCGAGATCACGTCCTGCAGCTCGCGGTAATGCTCGATGGTGCGGCGCACCTCGGTAGCGACCGCGGCGTGCTCGTCGCCCACCACGAGCGGATCGAGCAGGATCGACGAGCAAGCGATCGGATCGACGGCGGGATACATGCCCTCCGCAGCCATCGAACGGGAAAGCACGACCATGCTGTCCACATGCGCCGCGATTGTCGTCACGGCCGGGTCGGTGAAATCGTCGGCCGGGACATAGACTGCTTCGATCGCGGTGACGGCTACCCCGCCCACCGAGACGATGCGTTCCTGCAGCGCCGAGACCTCGCTCGCGAGCGTGGGCTGATATCCCACCCGCGAAGGTAGGCGGCCGAGCAGGCCGGAGACCTCGGAACCCGCCTGGACGAAGCGAAAGACATTATCCATCAGCAGCAGCACGTTCTGGTGCCGTTCGTCGCGGAAATATTCCGAGATGGTGAGCGCGGTGAACGGCACGCGCCAGCGGGCGCCGGGCGGCTCGTTCATTTGCCCGTAGACGAGCACCGTCCGCTCCAGCACGCCGGAGCTACGCATGTCGAGCAGCATCTCGTGGCCTTCGCGGCAACGTTCACCGACGCCGGCGAAAACCGAAATTCCCTTGTAGCGTTCGACCATCGCATGGATCAGCTCCATGACGAGAACGGTCTTGCCGACCCCGGCTCCGCCGAACATTGCGGCCTTGCCGCC
>JBKPDM010000003.1:0-2292 GCA_046727895.1 Pseudomonadota bacterium
CCCGCGGCGTTGAAGAGGAGCATGGCGACGGTATAGGTGAGCCAGTGTTGCTCGCGCCCCTCGCCGACGCCGGCGGCCCGATAAAGGACGGCTTCGGCCGGGCGGAAGACGGGCGACAGGAACGTCCACTCGCCTTCGAACACCCGCGCCATGAAGCGTCCGAGCGGAACCACGAGCGCGGTGAGCACGACGAAATAGAGGGCGATCTGTGCCCAACCATTGAACGTCATGGTTGCGTGCTCCTCAGAACCGCTCGGGCCTCAGCAGGGCATAGGTCAGGTAGATGAGCAGCCCGACTGTCACCAGAATGCCGAGCGCATAGTCGATGATCATGGTCGTTCCCTTTCAGAGCTGCTCGCAGGCGACCGCATAACCTATCGCCAGCGCGAAGAAGCCAATCCCGATGACCAGCATGAAGACGTCCAACATCGATTAGACTCCTCTTGGCTCGCCGGCGAGCAAGCGCCTGGCAAGCTGCCCCTCCCTGCTGCTTTCTGACGGAGGAAGGTGGCAGCGCCGGGCGTAAACGCGCAATGCACGATCCGCAGCTCCGCCGTAAGAAGATCGTCAAAACTTTACGGTGTTTTTACAGTGCATGCGTGTCGCGCCGTTTTGGTGCGCCGCGTCGACGCATGCTATCTCCGGCGACGAGACGCTGCGTTCGGCAGCCGGGCGAACGCCCGGAACGACGCCGAGGCCTCCAGATGGAACGCCAGCTCCTGATAGCTCAGCTGGCGGTGTTGCTTGAGCAACGCGCAACGTAGCGTCGCCTCCGCCGGCAGCCCCTGTCGCCCGGTCCGCCCTTGACCTTGCCGCAGCTTGGCGGTTGAAAATTCCTCTGTTGACCGGCGGCGCTCGAACCTGCAATTCCTATCCCGAGTTGGCAGGCAACGCGAGGTCCATCGGCTCAGTCCCTTGGCTGCAGGGTTTCTTGGCTAATGGGAGAGACTTCGTGAAAGCGTTGTCTTGGGTGTTGTTCGCGCTTCTTCTCGTGTCGTCGTTTGTCGCGAACGCGACTGACCTGAGCAACACGGTGGTCATGATCGGCGCGTCGCAGGCGTGCGACGAGAAGGACCAAGCGCTCAGCGTCGCGAACGCCGAGAGCTACGAGGCGGCCAACGCACTGCTCGCCAGCTACGCGAAGCAGAAGAACAGCGTGGGTGAACCGGTGTGCCGCGCCATCTACAATCAGCGGATTCTGCTGGGGGAGCGACTCCTCTACCGCTTGGCGCCCTGGAACGATGGTGGTCTGCGCGTCCTTGAGGTGTACCCGTTTTGCTTCATGGCGGACGATGACACGCCCGCCACGCGCAAAGATGGCGCCCGCGCGTGCGCGTTCCTGATCGGGGTGACCTCGCCGGAGAGTGCCAGCTGAAGTTGTGGAGACCCGACGAGCTGGCCACAATGCCACGACTTAGACAAGCAGCTCGTCCGTACGCTGCGCAGCTTCATGCATGGCGTTGGCGCCGCAGGGCTCGGTCTGCGTTGCCGCACCCCCTGCGTGCACAGCTCTTGTCCAAGATGTAGGTCTCGCCTTGGGTCGTGTCGCGAAGTTGGTGGAAAATTGGGCGGCGCGGCACCGAGGGGACATGGTGGGGTGGATCAGGCGGCGAGGTCAAGGTCGGTGGGTGAGCGGTCCAGGGTCTGCCAACCATCGACCCGGCGCATGGTGATTTGACCGGAGGCCAGCAGCGCCCAGAACCGCCGCGGCGGTCCGAGCATCCACCATGGCGTTGAAGTCGGCCTTGATCTCGTCGTGTAGGTGCTTTGGAGCGTGGGCCAGCAGGTTGCGCTCCTGTAGGGTGAAGGGCTGGCGCGGTTGGCTTGGTAGCTCCGGTTCCAGCCCCTCCCCGTCCAACCGTGCGTGACCTTCTCGATCACACGGCTGACCGACATCGTTCACCGTGGGGCAAGCGCAGAGACATAGCGGACGGTTCCGGCGACCCGGTGGAGCCCCAGCGCGTTGGAGACTCGATCAGGTCAGCCAAGCCTCGGCGCCAGCCCCTCGAGCCATGCTTGCGTGCGATGAAGCGCGCCACACGCTCGAAGACGAAGGCGTCCAGCTTCTTGAACTGAAGCGTCGAGTTCCCGTAGCGGAAGTACCCACTCCATCCTTTGAGGAAGCGGTTGAGCGCCTGGACGACTACGATCGCCGGGCGTCCGATCCTCGCCCGGGAGGTCAGCAGGCGGATCCGCTCTTTGGCCACCGCCATCGCGGCACGCGATGGCCAACAGGCGGCAAAGAGACGGCCGCGCCGGCTGGGTCGCATCCGGAAGTGGTAACCGAAGAAG
>JBKPDM010000004.1:0-12868 GCA_046727895.1 Pseudomonadota bacterium
GTGCCGGCGTGGCCAGCCTCGCCGGTGACCTCGACCGCGAATCGGCTGGCACCGTTGATCGCGGTGACGATCCCGACCGGCAGATCCTCGGCCTCGAGCACCGGACCCTGCTCGATGTGCAGCTCGACGTAGCCCAGCACGTCCTCTTTGCGGCGCGGGATGTCCGGGATCTCGAACGGATTGCAGCCGAAGTGCTGCAGCGCCTCGCGCACGCTGACGCGATCGACGTCCTCGGCATCCAGGGCGTGCGGCTCGAGCGTGCCGGCGATCGCCCTTGCGCCCGAGAGCGTGACCGGGAAGCGCACGCCCTCCTCGTCGCCGAAGGCCAGAACCTCGATCGCGAACGGCCGGCGCTCACCCAGCCGGTTGAGCTCGGCGACGGCTGCGATCGCCGCCAGCACGCCCAGATTGCCGTCATATTTGCCGGCGTTGCGCACCGTGTCGATGTGCGAGCCTATGAGCAGCGCCGGCCGCCCGGGCTGCGCCCCCTCGTAGCGGCCGACGACGTTGCCGATCGCGTCGAGCCGCGCGCTCATGCCGGCCATGGTCATCCAACGCTTGACCTGCAGCGCGGCCGCCTTGTGAGCCGGCGAGAGATAGAGGCGGGTGAGCGTGCCCGGCTCATCGGTGAACTCCGCCAGAACATCGAGCCGCTCCATCAACGCCGGCCCGAACCCGCCTGCTCCCGATCGCGTCACGATCGTGCTCATGGCGTCTTTCCCGTATAGGGGTGCCGCTCGCGCCAGTGGCGGGCGATGTCGACCCGGCGGCAGAACCAAACCGCCTCGTGGCCCTTGGCGTAGTCGAGGAAGCGCTCGAGCGAGGCGATCCGGCCGGGGCGGCCGACCAGCCGGCAGTGCAGCCCGATCGACATCATGCGCGGGGTCTCGGCGCCCTCGGCATAAAGAGCGTCGAAGGCATCCTTCAGGTAGGTGTAGAACTGCTCACCGGAATTGAAGCCCTGCACCGCGGCAAAGCGCATGTCGTTGTTGTCGAGCGTGTAGGGCACGATCAGCTGCGGCTTGCCGTCGACGAGGGCCCAGTACGGCAGGTCGTCGTTGTAGTCGTCGGCGTCGTAGAGGAAGCCACCGTACTTGGCGACCAGGCGGCGCGTGTTCGGGCTGGTGCGGCCGGTGTACCAGCCGAGCGGCCGCGCGCCGGCGACGTAGGTCAGGATCTCCACGGCCTTCCTGATATGCTCGCGCTCGGTGTCCTCGCCGACGTACTGATAGTTGATCCATCTGTAGCCATGGCTGGCGATCTCGTGGCCGGCGTCGACCATCGCGCGGATCACCTCCGGATGGCGCTCCGCGGCCATGGCGACGGCGTAGACCGTGAGCGGGATGCCCTTGCGCTCGAACAGCTTCAGGATGCGCCAGACGCCGACCCGCGAGCCGTACTCGTAGAGCTGCTCCATGCTGATGTGGCGGACGCCGTAGAGCGGCTGGGCGGCGACGATCTCCGAGTGGAAGGACTCCGACGCCGCGTCGCCGTGCAGGATGCACATCTCGCCGCCCTGCTCGTAATTGAGGACGAGCTGCACGGCGATCCGGGCGCCGCCGGGCCAGTCCGCGTTGGGCGGCTCGCGCCCATAGCCGATGAGATCGCGCGGATAGGAGCCGCTCATGGCCAGTCCTCCCTTCGCTATCGAGCCGCCGCCGAAGCGGTGATCAGGATCGCCCGGAAGTCGTTGACGTTGGTCAGCGTCGGGCCGGTGACGATCTGGTCGCCGAGCGCCTCGAAGAAGCCATGGCCGTCATTGTCGGCAAGGCGCTCCCCGGCGCGGATGCCTTTGGCTTCGGCGCGGGTGAGCGTGTCGGGGGTGATGATCGCGCCGGCATTCTCCTCACTGCCATCGATGCCGTCGGTATCGCCGGCGATCGCGAACACCCCGGCCTGGCCCTGGAGCTCGATCGCGAGCGAGAGGAGGAACTCCACGTTGCGCCCGCCTCGCCCCTTGCCGCGCACCGTCACCGTGGTCTCGCCGCCCGAGAGCAGGACGCAGGGGGCCGCAACGGGTTGGCCATGCCGGACCACCTGTTGCGCGATGCCGGCCATGACCTTTCCAACCTCGCGTGCCTCGCCCTCGATCGCATCGCCCAGGATCAGGGGTGTCACGCCGGCGCTCCGCGCGACCTCGGCCGCCCTCTCGAGGGAGCGCTGCGGCGCCGCGATGATGGTGGTGCTCACATGCTCGAACACCGGATCGCCGGGCTTGGGCGTCTCGCTCTGCGTCCGTTCGAGATGCGCGATCACGGCGGCGGGCTCGCTGATGCTATACTTGCGCAGGATGGCCCGCGCGTTCTCGAACGTCGTCGGGTCCGGAACCGTCGGCCCCGAGGCGATCACCGAGGGGTCGTCGCCCGGCACATCGGAGATCAGGAGTGCTGTGAGCCGCGCCGGGTGAACCGCGGCGGCAAGCCTTCCGCCCTTGATCGCCGAGAGGTGCTTCCGGACGCAGTTCATCTCCTGGATGTTGGCGCCCGAGGCGAGGAGAGCCCGGTTGACCGCCTGCTTGTCCTGCAGGGTGAGGCCCGGCGCCGGCAGCGCGAGCAGCGCCGAGCCGCCGCCCGAGATCAGCGCGATCACGAGGTCGTCCTCGCCGAGGCCGCGCACCAGTTCCAGAATCCGGCGCGCCGCCGCCTCGCCCGCGGCATCCGGCACGGGATGGCTGGCCTCGACGATCTCGATCCGCGCGCACGGCACGGCGTGGCCATAGCGCGTCACCACGAGGCCCTCGAGCGGACCTCGCCAGTGGCGCTCCAGCGCACGTCCCATGGCGGCCGACGCCTTGCCGGCGCCCACCACCACCGTCCGGCCTTTGGGGAGTGCGGGCAGATGCTCCGGCACGACCTTCTCCGGGTCAGCGGCCGCTACGGCGGCATCGAACAGCGCGCGAAGAATTTCACGCGGCGAAGCGGGCATGACGTGTGGGCTCGTGCCGACGCCCGGTGCCGCGCGCCGGCTTCTCAGCCCAGCAGCTCGCTGCCCTCGAGCTGGCCGACCTCGTGATTGGCCATCAGCTCGAGCACCCGGACCAGGCCGGAATGGTCCCAGGCGCCGCCACCCTGGGCCGAGCAGGCGTTGAGCAGCGCGTTAGCGCCCGCCGTGCCCGGCAGATAGAGGCCGAGCGCCCGGGCGCCGGCGAGCGCGAGACCCAGGTCCTTGCGATGTAGATCAACGCGGAAGCCGGGGTCGAACGCGCGCTTAATCATCTTCTCGCCGTGCACCTCGAGGATGCGCGAGTTGGCGAAACCGCCCATCAGCGCCGCCCGCACCCGGGCCGGGTCGGCGCCCGCCTTCGAGGCAAAGATCAGGGCCTCGGCGACCGCTTGGATGGTGATGGCGACGATGATCTGATTGGCGACCTTGGTGGTCTGGCCGTCGCCGTTGCCGCCGACCAGGGTCACGTTCTTGCCCATGAGGTCGAACAGCGGCTTGATCTTCTCGAAGGCGCGCTCGGGGCCGCCGACCATGATGGTCAGGCTCGCCGCCTTGGCGCCGACGTCCCCGCCCGAGACCGGCGCGTCGAGATAGTCGCAGCCGGCCTGATTGATCCGCTTTGCGAAGTCCTTGGTGGCGATCGGCGAGATCGAGCTCATGTCGACCACGATCTTGCCTGGCGAAAGGCCTTCGGCGACGCCGCCCGGGCTGAACAGCGCCGCCTCGACGTGCGGCGTGTCCGGCACCATGGTGACGATCACCTCGGCGTGCTGCGCGACTTCCTTGCCGCCGCTGCAGGCGACGGCGCCGCCGTCGAGGAGCTCCTGCGGCAGAGCGGAGATATCGTGCAGGTGAAGCTCGTGGCCCGCCTTCTGCAGATGCCCGGCCATGGGCCGGCCCATGATGCCGAGCCCGATGAAACCCACCTTCATGTCGTGGTTCCTCCGCTGGTCATGTCGCCCGGGTCCGGCCGCCCCTGTGCGGCGCGAACCAGCCGAGCCCTTCGGAGGTCCCGGCCTTTGGCTTGTACTCGCAGCCCACCCAACCCTCGTAACCTTCGCGGTCGAGGTGGGCGAAGATGAAGTCGTAGCTGATCTCGCCTGTGCCCGGTTCGTGGCGGCCGGGATTGTCGGCGATCTGCACGTGCGCGATCTTCGCCTTCAGACGCGAGAAAGTGGGGGCGAGATCGCCCTCCATGATCTGCATGTGATAGAAATCGTACTGAATGAGCAGATTGTCTGAGCCCACCGCATCGAGCAGCGCCTCTGCCTGACGGGTGGTCGAGACGAGGAAGCCCGGGATGTCGCGCGTGTTGATCGGTTCGACCAGGAGCTTGATGCTCTCCTTGCCGAGCGCCTGGGCCGCGAAGCGCAGGGTGCGCTCGAGCACGCGCCTTGGCGTGCCCTCGGGCGCGATGCCGGCCAGACAGTTGAGCTGTTTGCACCCGAGCGCCTTGGCATAGTCGATCGCGCTGCCGACGCCGTCCTGGAACTCGCCTTCCCGGCCGGGCAGGCAGGCGATGCCGCGCTCGCCCTTGGCCCAGTCGCCGGCCGGCAGGTTGTGCAGCGCCTGGACAAGGCGGTGCTCGCGCAGCTTCTCGGCCAGCTGCTCCTTTGGAAAGTCGTAAGGGAAGAGGTACTCGACGCTCTCGAAGCCGTCCTTGGCCGCGGCGGCGAAGCGCTCGAGGAAGCCCACTTCGTTGTACAGCATCGTGAGATTGGCGCAGAATCTTGGCATCGGGTCCTCCCGAGAAAGCGCCAGCAAGGCTGAGCTGGGCCGGTCACTCCTGATCGGCCAGCACCTCCTCTGGCTCGAGGCTCATCTCGGCGGGGAGGTCGACGATCTCCTCGAACTCGGTGATCTTGTCGATCTCCGGGCCCATGGCGATGTTCGTGACCCGCTCGAGGATGAGCTCGACCACGACCGGCAGGCGGCGCTCCGCACTTTCCTTGCGCGCCCAGCGCAGCGTCGGCGCGATGTCCTCGGGCTTGAACACCCGGGCGCCGATGCAGCCGAACGCCTCGGCCACCCGAACGTGGTCGACGCCGTATTCGCCGATCTCGGGGCAATTCACGTTCTCAAAGCTCAGCTGAACCTCGAAGTCCATGTCGTAGGCGCGCTCGGCCTGCCGGATCAGGCCGAGGTAGGAGTTGTTGAGCAGCACCACGAGGAACGGGACGTTGTGCTGCGCGCCGACCGCCAGCTCCTCGATCAGGAACTGGAAGGAATAGTCGCCGCACACCGCCACGACCTCGGCGTCGGGATCGGCGAGCTTGGCGCCGATCGCCGCCGGCACGTCCCAGCCGAGCGGGCCGGCCTGACCGCAGATGATGTAGTTGCGCGGCTTGTAAACCCGCTGAAACTGGCCGGACGCGATCTGGCCGAGCCCGATCGCGGTGATGAAGCGGGTGTTCTCGTCGAACACCGCATTGATCTCCTGGAACACCCGCTGTGGCTTGATCGGCACGTTGTCGAAGTCGGTGCGCCTCAGCATGGTGCGCTTGCGCTCGGCGACCTTGGAGGTCCAGGCGTTGCGCCGGCGGATCCGCCCGTCGGCGGCCCAAGCTTCCGCCACCTCGACGAACGCCTCGAGCGCGTATCTGGCGTCCGAGACGATGCCGAGGTCGGGCGGGAACACGCGGCCGATCTGGGTCGGTTCGACGTCGACGTGCACGAACTTGCGGCCGCGGGTGTAGACCTCGGGGCTGCCGGTGTGGCGGTTGGCCCAGCGATTGCCGATGCCGAGGACGAAGTCACTCTCGAGAAGCGTCGCGTTGCCGTAGCGGTGCTGGGTCTGCAGGCCAACCATGCCGGCGTGCAGCGGATGGTCGTCGGGGATCGAGCCCCAGCCCATCAGCGTCGGGACCACCGGGGTGTTGGTGATCTCGGCGAAGCGCACCAGGAGGTCCGACGCGTCGGCATTGATCACGCCGCCGCCCGAGACGATCAGCGGCCGCTCGGCCGCAGCCAGCATGGCGAGCGCCTTCTCGATCGCCTTGCGCGGCGGCCTCGGCTTCGAGACCTCGAGCGGGCCGTCGGCCTCGGGATCGTACTCGATGATCTCGCGCTGGACATCGATCGGGAGGTCGATGTGCACCGGCCCGGGCCGGCCCTCGCGCATGATCTGGAAAGCCTTCCGGAAGACGAAAGGCACCTGGGCGCCTTCCATGACGCACACCGACCACTTGGTCACCGGCCGCGCGATCGCCGCGATGTCGACCGCCTGGAAGTCCTCCTTGTGCAGCTTGGCACGCGGCGCCTGGCCGGTGATACACAGGATCGGGATGCTGTCGGCCATGGCCGAGTAGAGCCCGGTGATCATGTCGGTGCCGGCCGGCCCCGAGGTGCCGACGTTGATGCCGATACGGCCGGACTTGGCGCGGGTATAGCCCTCGGCCATGTGCGCGCCACCTTCCTCGTGGCGGCAGACGTAGTGGCGGATGCCACTTCCGCGCAGCGCGTCGTAGAACGGCAGGATCGCGGCTCCAGGGATGCCGAAAATCACCTCGACGCCCTCGCTCTCGAGCACTTTCACGGCCGCTTGCATGGCGGTCATCTTCGGCATTGGCCTCTCCTCCGGCGTCTCATCGTCACGGCACGGCCTTCTTCCTACAACCGGGCCGTCAGGCGGGCAATCTATTGCGGAACTTTTTCCAAGATGCGGAAATATACGAAATTGATAATCATTATCAATTGGTTATGCGCTACAGAGCGGACATTGAGAACACATCATCAGCCGGCCTTGCGGGGCCGGGCGCGGCCGCCGAACTCGGCCGTGATCTGGTCGGCGACGCTGCGCACCAGGTTTCCCAGGATCGGCACGCGGTCCTGGGTGATGCGCGCGGTCGGCCCGGAAAGGGAGACCGCAGCGGTCAACGCGCCGTCCTCATCCAGGATCGCCGCCGCGACGCAGCGGAGCCCAACGGCATACTCCTCGTCGTCGACCGCATAGCCGCGACCCCGAATCTCGGACAGATGCGCGCGCAGGCGCGCTGGCGTGTCGATGGTCTTGTCGGTGAGGCGCGGCAGCCCCCGCTTCTGCAGAATCTTGGCGACTTCGGTCGGCGGCATGGCCGCGAGCATCGCCTTGCCGATGCCCGAGCTGTGCAAGAAGACGCGGCCGCCGGGCTTGGCGATCGCGCGCACCAGCTGCCGGCTCTCGACCTGGCCATGTACACCGCCTGTCCCTGGTCCTCGAGAGCAAGGTTCGCCGTCTCGCCGCTCTCCTCGACCAGCCGACGCAGGTAGGGCCGGGCGAGGGCCAGGACGTCGCGCGAGTGCAGGAACGCGCCGCCCACGATGAACGCCTGCACGCCGACCATCCAGCGCGAGAGCTCCCGATCGAAGCGCACGAAGCGCTCCTCCTCCAGCGTCGTGAGAAGGCGGTGCACGGTTGAGGGCGGCAGGCCGACCGTGTGCGCGAGATCGGTCAGGGTGAGCCCGTCGCCCCGCGCCAGCGCATTGATGATCGCGAGCGCCCGGGAGAGCGACTGCACGCGCCCGCTCCCCTCACCAGCGCCTGCGCTCCTGCCTGCCCAGGCCGGCGGCGCAGCTGCCCGATTCGGGCCTTGGCCATCCTTCACCTCTACGCGACGGTTTTCGCGACCATGCCGAGCCGGGTCGCCAAGCGATCACAACGAGGATATTGCCCAGACTTCCGCATTATGAAATGCCTTTCGGCTGGTGACAAGGCATCATGACGCACGGCCTTCACCCGCCTATGCCCGCTCACCAATGATGTAGGTGGCGCGCACCGCCCGATCGTCACCCATCATGAGGAGCACGAACAGCTCCTCGGCGAGATCGCCCTCGATCGTCTCCATGCGATGCGCCATGGCCGGGGTCGCGCGGGAATCGAGCGCCACCAGGTCCGCCTCGCTGCCGGGCGCGAGGCTGCCGATCTCGCCGTCGAGGCCCAGCGCCCGTCCGTTGCCCAGGGTCATCGCGTAGAAGGCCTCCAGCGCCGGCCAGCTCTGGCCGCGCAGCTGCAACACCTTGTAGGCCTCGGCCGCGGTCCGCAACATGGAGTAGCTGGTGCCGCCGCCGACATCGGTGGCGAGCCCGACCCTGACCGGACGACGCCGGTCGCGCAGAGCGGCGAGGTCGAACAGACCAGAGCCCAGAAACAGGTTCGAGGTCGGGCAGAAGGCGGCGATCGACCGGCTGGCGGACAGCCGCTCGAGCTCGGGCTCAGCCAGATGGATGCAGTGGCCGAAGATCGAGCGCGGACCGAGCAGCCCGAAGCGATCATAGACGGCGGTGTAGCTCTCGGCCCAGGGGAACAGCCGGCGCACGGTCGCGATCTCGTTCGGGTTCTCGCTGAGATGGGTCTGGACGTAGCAGTCCGGGTGCTCGGCGAGCAGCGCGCCCGCCGCCTCGAGCTGGGCGTCGGTCGAGGTGACCGCAAAGCGCGGCGAGATCGCGTAAAGCTGACGGCCGCGGCCGTGCCAGCGGCCGATCAGCGCCTTGCTCTCGGCGTAGCCGCGCTCGGGCGTGTCAAGCAGGCCCTCGGGCGCGCCCCGGTCCATCATCACCTTGCCGGCGATCATGCGCGTGCCCCGTCGCGCGGATTCGGTGAAGAACGCATCGGCCGATTCGGGATGCACCGAGCAGTACACGACCGCGGTCGTGGTGCCGTTGCGCAGGAGCTCGTCGAGGAAGAAGCGTGCGATGCGCGCGGCGTGCGCGGGATCCTTGAATCTCTGCTCCTCGATGAAGGTGTACTTCTGCAGCCAGTCGAGCAGCTGAGCGCCGTAGCTGGCGATCACGTGGGTCTGCGGGAAGTGGATGTGGGTGTCGATGAAGCCGGGCAGGATCAGGCATCCAGAGTGATCGTCGAGCGGGGAACCGGCCGGGAGCCAGCCGATGAGGTCGCGCGCCTCGCCGACCGCGGCGATCCGCCCGTCCTCGACGAGCACGACGCCGTCGTCGATCAGGACATGGCTCGCCGCCTCGCCGACCTCGGCCGGGTCGTCCTTGAAGCTCAGCACTCGGCCGCGGATCGCCCTACGTCCCGAGGCGGAAGACTTCTCGATCACCGACCGGCTCCCAGCGCTGCGGCGGATCGGCTCAAGGCTCGGTGCCGTGGGCGGTGGCCGCCGCCTGCAGGCGAGCCTCGGCGAGTGAACCCAGGCTGTTGAAGTACAAGTTCAGGAGCACCGCACTGATCGCAGCCAGCAGGATGCCGCTGTGTAGCAGCGGGTCGAGCGCGTGCGGCATCTGGCTGAAGAACTTGTCGGCCGCCAGCGGGATCATGCCGACGCCGATGCTGATGGCGACGATGAAGAGATTGTGCCGGTTGGTCTGGAGATCGGCGGCCATGAGGATCTTGATGCCGGTCGCCGCCACCATGCCGAACATGACGGTGCCGGCGCCGCCCAGCACGAACGGCGGGATCGAGGCCACGATGTGGGCGAGCTTGGGGATCAGGCCGAGCAGGATCAGGATCACGCCGCCGGCCGCGCAGACCCAGCGGCTGCGGACGCCGGTGACGCCGACCAGCCCGACGTTCTGCGAGAAGGAGGTGTAAGGGAAGGTGTTGAAGATGCCGCCGATCAGCGTGCCCAGGCCATCGGTGCGCAGGCCGCGGGCCAGGTCCTCCTCGCTGATGGGACGACCGGTGAGCTCGCCGAGCGCCAAGAACATGCCGGTCGACTCGATCGTCACGACCACCATGACGACGCACATCGTGAGGACAGCCACGACGTCGAACCGCGGCACGCCAAAGGCGAACGGATAGACGACGGCGACCCATCTCGCCTCGGCGAGGCCTGCGAAGCTGACCTGGCCCAGCAGCATGGCGATCAGAAAGCCGATGATCAGGCCGAGCAGCACGGCGATGTTGCCGAAGAAGCTTCTGACATACTTGGTGATCACAAGGATCGACACGAGGACGATCAGCGCCACGCCGAGATAGAGCGGATCGCCGAAATTCGGATTGCCCCGACCGCCGCCCGCCCAGTAGACCGCGACCTGCATCAGCGAGATGCCGATCACGGCGATGATGGTGCCGGTGACCACGGGCGGGAAAAGCGGCAGGAGCCGGCTCACGAACGGCGCGACGAGAATCGTGAACACGCCCGCGCCGATCACAGCGATGCCGAGGATGCCGAACTCCGGATTGCCTGCCATCGCCACCATGGGGCCGACGGCGGCGAAGGTCACCCCCATAATCACCGGCAGACGGATGCCGAACTTCCAGATGCCCACACTCTGGATCAGGGTGACGATGCCGCAGGCGAACAGATCGGCGTTGATGAGAAAGGCGATCTGCTCCTTGGGCAGCTGCAACGCTCCGCCGATGATCAGCGGGACGGCGACCGCTCCCGCATACATCACCAGTACGTGCTGAAGACCGAGTGCGATCAGCCGCAGCAGCGGCGGCTTCTCGTCGACCGGATGGATGGGCGACATGACGTTGCAAGCCTCCACGATGCGTTAGCCCGTCTGCATGAGACGATGGGTGTGCGTTCAGTCTATTCGGCCGGTGCCCCGGCCTCATACCAGGCCGCGAGCATGCCACGCTCGCCCGGCTCGAGCTCGGTGACGTTGCCTGGCGGCATCGCGTCGGTCGCCGCCGCCTGCAGATAGATCTGGCGCGCGTGCAGCCGGATCATCTCAGGCGTGTCGAGCATGACGCCCTTGGGCGGCCCGGCGATCCCCGGCCAGAGCGGCTCGGCCGCATGGCACATGCTGCAGCGGCTGAGCACGATCGACTCGACATCGGCAAAGGCTACCGCTTGCTCCGGGGGCACCGCCGCGCGCTCGCCGTGCGACGGGCCGCGGGTGCTCAACAGCACGATCAGGGCCATGCCCGCAGCGGCGACGCCCCAGGCCCACCATGGGCTCGGCAGACCCTTGTGGCGCGTATTGTAGAAGTGCCGGATGAACGCGCCGACAACCAGCACGAGCGCAAAGATCACCCAGTTCCAGCGGCTCGCGAAGCTCATGGGATAGTGGTTGCTGATCATCAGGAACAGCACCGGGAGCGTCAGATAATTGTTGTGCAGCGATCGCTGCTTGGCCTGCTCGCCGAGGCTGGGGTCGGGCTCCTGGTGGGCGATCAGGGCGGCGACGACCTTCTTCTGGTTGGGAATGATCACGAAGAAGACGTTGGCGACCATGATCGTGCCGATCAGGGCGCCCATCTGCATGTAGGCGCCGCGGCCGCTGAACAGCTGCGTCGACAGCCAGGCGAGCGCCACCAGGAACACGAACCCGGCCGCCGACAGGGTGATGTCGTTCGCGCCCAGCCGTGATTTGCACATCTCGTCATAGACGACCCAGCCGACGACCAGGAGCGCGATGCTCGCCGCAATCGCGATCCACTTGGGGTTCGCGAACGCCAAGGGATCGACCAGATAGAGCTCGGCACTGGCGTAATAGAGCACGACCAGCAGAAAGAAGCCGCTGATCCAGGTGGTATAGGCCTCCCATTTGAACCAGGTCACTTCGTCGGGCATCCGCGCCGGCGCAACAAGGTACTTGATCATGTGGTAGAAGCCGCCGCCGTGCACCTGCCAGGCCTCGCCGCCAGCACCGTCCGGCAGGTCGGGTCGACGCTGGAGGCTCGAATCGAGGTGGACGAAATAGAACGAGCTCCCGATCCAGGCGATCCCTGCGATCACGTGGAGCCAGCGCAGGGCGAACCCGACCCACTCCCAGAAGATGGCCTCCATGCGGCTCGTCTCCCATTTCTTGCGGCGCCAGATTCGCCGACGGCGAACGCGCCACACTTATGAGGCCACGCTACCGCCGAAGAGCCCCCCAGAAAAGCCATGTGTGGATCGCATCACTTTCAAACAAACGCGAAAAATGGCACAAGTCGCGAGGAGAGCGACGATCATGGCGCTGCTCGAAAACATTCGCGTCTTCATGCGTGTGGTGGAACTCGGTAGCCTGTCCGCCGCCGGACGGCATCTGCGCCTGTCGCCGGCCGTGGTGAACCATCGACTGCAGCAACTCGAGACGCATCTCAGCATCCGGCTGCTCAATCGGACGACCCGCCAGGTTCAGCCGACCGAGCACGGGCTCGTCTTCTACGAAGCCTGCCAGGACGTGCTGCGCGCGCTCGAACATGCCGAGAGCATCGTCGCCGACGTCGGCGCCGCCCCGCAGGGCAACCTCCGGATCACGGCGCCGCTCGGCTTCGGCCGCCGTATCCTCGCGCCGCTGGTGCCGACGTTCCAGGCCAAGTATCCGCGCGTCGATCTGCGCCTCAGGCTGTCCGACCATCTGCTCGATCTCCTCCGCGAGGCGGTCGACGCCGCGGTTCGCATGGCCGCGCTGGCCGACTCGAGCTTCATCGTCCGCAAGATCGCAGACTGCCCACGGGTGCTCTGCGCCTCACCCGGCTATCTCGAGGCACACGGCGGGCCGCTGGTCCCGGGCGATCTTCTGGAGCACAACTGTCTTCTGCTGCGCTTTCCCGGATCGCAGCAATTCCGTTGGACCCTGATCGGGCCCGACGGACCGCTCACCCTCCCGGTCAGTGGTCGCCTCGATGCCGACGACGGCGACGTCCTGACCGAATGGGCGCTGTGCGGCCAGGGCATCGTGATGAAGCCGGTCTGGGAGGTCGCCGAGCATCTGCGCGCGGGGCGGCTGCAACCGCTCCTTTTGGACTTCCCACCCGAGCCGGTTGCTCTCGTGGTCCTCTATCCGCACCGCCAGCTCCTGCCGGCGCGGGTCAAGGCGTTCGCCGACTTCATGGTCGAGCATGCCGGGACCGCCATCGCCGAACCCGCCAGAGGGCTCGACCTCGAGGCGCTACGGCGCGCGGTGCACTAGTACTCACTGGCGTAAGTCAGTGATCCTTGCGGCGAGCCCTTTGGGATGGATCGTGGCTTGGCGCCACCGGAAGGGTGTGGCGCTGGCGTTGTAGGCTTCGATGAAGGCGTCGATGGCGGCGCGCAGCTGCGCGACC
>JBKPDM010000005.1:0-4642 GCA_046727895.1 Pseudomonadota bacterium
ATGAGGACGTGAAGGACAAGGTCACGGCGGCGGAACTGGAGCTGCTGAAGGGCGTCTGAGCGTTCCACGACTGGTGACAGCAACGCGGCGAGGGGCGCGGTCGCATCCGGCCGCGCCCCGAGTTTCAGCGCCGTGACCATCGATCTCTCACCCATCGTCGGCGCTTGGCCATTTCTGGCCAAGGCGCTCGGGGTAACGGTGTTCGTCAGCCTCGCCTCAATGGTCCTTGGACTCGTTCTGGGTCTCCTGGTGGGAGCGGGGCGGGTCTATGGCGGCCGGGCTCTCGACCTGATCCTGGGATTCTACGTTGATACAATGCGTGCGGTGCCGGTCCTGGTCGTCCTGGTCTGGACCTACTTCTCCTTTCCTTTGCTGGTCGGTCATTCGCTGAACGCGATCACTGCCGGTGTCGTGGCGTTAGGCCTGCACCTTGCGGCGTATGTCGCGGAGGTCATCCGCGCCGGCCTCACCTCGGTCCGGCCCGGCCAGCTGCGGGCAGCGCTGGCGCTCGGCATGAGCTCCGCGGAGGCAGTGCGCTCGATCATCCTGCCGCAGGCTTTGATTCGGATGCTCCCGGCGCTCGGATCGCTTCTGGTGATCGCGATCAAGGACAGCGCCATTGCCTCGGTCATCGCCGTGCCGGAACTGATGCGCCAGTCGCAGATCCTGGCGGGCAAGACGTTCCGGCCGTTCGAGATTTACACCTGCGCCATGCTGGTCTACTTCGCGCTCTGCTATCCGATCGCGCGCGGGATTGACCGGCTGTACGGGCGCGTCGCCCATCTGGGCTCGTCGTGACCTTCGACTGGCCGGTCGTTTGGGCCAATCTGCCGCTGCTGCTTCAAGGTGCGGTGACTACCGTGGTCCTCACCGTCGTCACCATGGCGCTGGCGATCCCGGGCGGGCTCCTGCTCGCTGCGCTTCGGATGGCGCCGCTTGCCCCACTCCGGCTCGCGGCCACAGCGTTCGTTGAGTTCTTCAGGGCCACGCCGCTGATCCTCCAGCTCTACTGGACCTTCTACGTCCTGCCCGCGTTCTTCGACATCCGTTTTTCCGAATGGACGACCGCGCTGGTCGGTCTGGTGTGCAACATCTCCTCGTTCAACTCTGAGACCTTTCGCGCCGGCATCACGTCGATCCGCCAGGGGCAGTGGAACGCCGGCCTGGCCCTCGGCATGAGCGTGCCGCAGGTGTTCTTCCAGATTGTCTTGCCCCAGGCGGTGATGCGGGTGCTGCCTGCTCTCGCCTCGACCTGGGTATCTCTGTTCAAAGACACTTCGCTCGTGTCGGTCATCGCCGTGGCCGATCTGTCGTACGTCGCGCTCAAGCTGCGGGCCGAGACCTATCGCATCCTCGAGATCCTGACCGCCATGGCGGCGCTCTACTGGCTGATGGGCTATCCCCAGGCCAAACTCGTCGACTGGGTCCACCGCCGCTTCAGGATAGTGGAATGAACCGGCCAGCCTCGATTCTGGTGGCCGAGGACGTGGTCAAGAGGTTCGGCCGGCAGCTCGCCCTGGACGGCGTATCCTTGAGTGTCGCCCGCGGGGAAGTCGTCTGTCTGATCGGGCCGTCGGGCTCCGGCAAATCGACTTTCCTGCGTTGCCTCAATGCCCTCGAGCGCCCAGACGCCGGCTGCATCGTCTTCGACGGCGAGGACGTGCGGCCCGATCGGCGCAACGTCCGCGCGATCCGCCGCCGCATGGGCATGGTGTTCCAGAACTTCGAGCTGTTTCCGCACCTGAGCGCACTCCGGAACGTCGCGATCGGACCGCGCATGGTCCTGCGCCTGGCGGCCGCCGAGGCCGAAGCCCGGGCAAGCGCGCTGCTGACCAAGGTCGGTCTGGCCGATCACGCCACGAAGCACCCGTCCCAGCTCTCGGGCGGTCAGCAGCAGCGGGTCGCTATCGCCCGTGCGCTCGCCATGCAGCCCGATCTCATGCTGTTCGATGAGCCGACCTCCGCGCTTGACCCCGAGACCGTCGGCGAGGTGCTGGCGGTCATGAAGGCGCTCGCCGACGAGGGTATGACCATGGTCGTGGTGACCCACGAGATGGACTTCGCCCGCCGGGTCGGCGACCGGGTGGTCGTGTTCGACCACGGCCGGGTGATCGAGGAGGGTACGCCCACGGTCATCTTCGAGGCCGCTCGCGTCGCCCGCACGCGCGAGTTTTTGAGCCACCTGGGCTGGCATGGCGAGAGCGCCGTGGCTGGCGCATCCTGAGCTGGAGGGTTGAGCCATGCGTGATCTCGCGATCGACCGCGCCGAGGTCTGGGTCGTGGGGCCCGAGACCGAGCGCTTCGCCTGGGCGCTCGAAATGCCCGACCAATACATGTGCAACACCATCCTGAAGCTCACTACCAGGGGCGGGCTCCAGGGCGTCGCGGGCGCCGTGATGTGCAGCTCGCATGCGTTCGACCGCTCCATCGCCGAAACCCTTCGCTACCTGCTGCCCGAAGTCACTGGCCGGACCCCGCTGGAGCGCGAGGCGCTGTGGTATCGGCTGCGTTCTCTGAATACGCCGCTCGTGCCCCAGGCCATGTCGCTGGTCGACATCGCGCTCTGGGATATGGCCGCCAAGCTCGCCGGGCTGCCCCTTTACCAACTTCTAGGCGGCGCGCGCGATCGCGTGCCCGCCTACGCCAGCACGCCGCTCCTGGCCGACGCGCAGGCGTACGTCGATTATTGCGCAGCCCGAAAGGAAGAGGGTTTCACGGCAGTCAAGTTCCATTGCTGGTGCGAGCCGTCGCGCGATGTTCCGATGGTCGAGACGGTGCGTCGGGCCATGGCTGGCGACGGTCTCGCGCTGATGCTCGACGTGGAGCAGCGCTACACGCGTGATCAGGCGCTCTCGGCAGCGAAGCGGCTCGAACCCCTGGCCGTCACCTGGTTCGAGGCGCCCTTGCTCGACACCGATCTCGAAGGCTACGCTGAACTCCGCCGCCACACGGCCGTCCCAATCATCCCTGCCGGCAACACTGTCCTCGAACTTGCAGGTGTCGGGCGCGGCCTCACCATGGGTGCCTGGAGCGCCGCCCGCGTCGACGTCACCATCGCCGGCGGAATTACGCCTGCGCGCAAGATCATGGCGCTCGCCGAGGCACACAATACCACCTGCGAACTGCAGTGCTGGGGTTACACCCTCACCCAGGCCGCCAACCTGCACGTCATGCTCGCCTACACGAACTGTCGTTACTTCGAGCAGCCGGCGCCCTATCCCGCATTCGAATACGGCGCGCTGGACGTGATCCGCCCTGACGCCCGGGGTGACGTCCAGGTCCCGGACGCACCCGGCCTGGGCATCGGAATCGACTGGCCGGCGGTCGAGGCCGCGACCATACATCGCCTAGAGGTCAAGGGCTGAGCGATCAGCCACGCTCGGCGCGAAATGTTAGCGGAGGCCGCTTCGCTGCTCCTCCCAGCTCGCTTGCAGCGGCTGCTTCAGCTTATCGAGCATCATCGCCTGATTCGTCCTTCTCGCGGGGATTGCATCCATATGTACGGTGCATTGGCTCGCAAAGCGGTCTGCGTTTTGGGGAGGCGCATGATCCAGCGGATAGGTTTGAACAACCGGCGGCCGTCGCCCCGTCGGCGAGGGCGCGGCTGAGATCGGCGGCATGCCTCGGGACAGCCAGACGGCCTCACCAGGCGGCGGTGTCCTGGCACCGCTGCGACTGCACCTGTTCCGTGCCTTATGGCTGGCCAATCTGGTCAGTGCGACGGGCACCATAGTCCAGGGCGTGGGTGCGGCCTGGCTGATGACCACGCTCGCCGGGACACCAGACTTGGTCGCCCTGGTGCAGACCGCGACCTACCTGCCGATTCTGCTTTTGGCGCTGCTCGCCGGCACGCTCGCCGATCTCTGGGATCGCCGTCGGGTCCTGCTCCTGGCCCAGTTCTGGATGGTATTGATCTCGGCAGGCCTGGCCTGGTTGAGCGGCCTCGATCTGGTCACGCCGGCCACCCTCCTGCTCTTCACCTTTCTGATCGGCGTCGGGACGGCTCTGACCGGCCCAGCCTGGCAGGCGAGCGTGCGCGGGATCGTGCCGCAGGGAGAGCTCGCCGCCGCAGTCACGCTCAATGCCATCGCCATGAACTTTGCCCGCGCGGTGGGCCCGGGGTCGGCGGCGCGGTGGTCGCCGCTGCCGGGGCGGGCGCCGCGTTCTATCTCAACGCCGCTTGCACGCTGGTGTTGGCCGGTGCGCTCCTCTGGTGGCGGCACGCCGTACCGAGCGACGATCTTCTCCGCGAGCGGGTCGGCAGCGCGATCGTGACCGGGTTGCGCTACGTTGCCGAGGCGAGTGGTTTGCGCGTGGTCCTCGTGCGGGGCATGGTGTTCGGGCTTGCCGCATCGGCCGCCCTGACCCTTTGCCGCTCCTCGCCCGTGACCGCCTCGCCGGTGGTCCGCTGGTCTACGGCTTCCTCCTGGGTGCGTTCGGCCTTGGCGCCCCTGCTGGCGCCTTTGTCGTCCATCGCCTGCGCCGACGCTACGGCGGCGCCGAGGGGGTCCTGACGGTGCTTGCCGGCGTCTTCGGCGGAGCCTTGCTGGTACTGGGGCTGGTGCCGTCGTTTCTGCCGCCGGTGGCGGTCGCGCTGGCGCTCGCCGGTGCCGCCTGGCTGGGCTCGTTCTCGGCCTTCAAC
>JBKPDM010000006.1:0-13905 GCA_046727895.1 Pseudomonadota bacterium
GCGATCGATCGGGCGATCACCGATCAGTTCGGTCACGCCCATCTCCCGATACCACTCGAGCCAGGCGAGAAGCTGGGCACTTGACGCGGAGATCATGTCGTCGCTTCGGTCCGGTCGCGGAGGTGAGGCAGCGCCCGATCGGTCAATGACCGCCGTTCGGGCCTTCGGCCCATCTTCCATGACGGCGAGCAGTGCGTCAAAGATGGGCTGACGCGCCCGGCGCCACCATTCGCGAAAACCGAGCGAGCCGAGGGAGGTCATGGAACGCGAGAGCATGCAGTTCGACGTCGTCATCGTCGGTGCCGGGCCGGCGGGCCTCGCGGCCGCCATCCGGCTGCGCCAGCTGAGCATCGAGCGCGAGCGCGAGATCACGGTCTGCGTACTCGAGAAGGCGGCCGAGCTCGGTGGTCACACCCTCTCCGGCGCGGTGCTCGAGCCGCGCGCCCTGGACGAGCTGATTCCGGACTGGCAGGCGAGGCAAGCCCCGCTTCATACGCCGGTCACCGAGGACCGGTTCCAGTTTCTGACGGCGAAGCGTGCCTGGACGCTGCCGACGCCGCCCCAGATGCACAATCAGGGCAACTACATCGTCAGCATGGGCAACGTCGTGAAGTGGCTCGGCGAGCAGGCCGAGCAGTTCGGCGCCGAGATTTATCCCGGTTTCGCCGCCGCCGAGGTGCTCACCCACGCCGATGGCAGCGTCAGGGGTGTGGCGACCGGCGCCATGGGCCTCGACCGCAACGGCGAGCCCAAGGCCAACTACCAGCCCGGGATCGAGCTGCACGCCAGATACACGCTGTTCGCCGAGGGCTGTCGAGGCTCACTCACCCGCCAGCTTGAGTCGACATTCAACCTGCGCGACGGCGTCGATCCCCAGACCTACGGCATCGGCATCAAGGAGCTCTGGGAGGTCGATCCCGCCAGGCACCGGTCGGGCCTGGTCGTGCATACCATCGGCTGGCCGCTCGATCGGCGAACCTATGGCGGCTCGTTCATCTATCACCTGGAGAACCATCAGGTCGCGGTCGGCTTCGTCATCGGGCTCGACTACGAGAACCCCTATCTCGCGCCCTACGAAGAGTTTCAGCGGTTCAAGACCCACCCGGCGATCCGCGGCACGTTCGAGGACGGCCGCCGGATCTGCTACGGTGCCCGCGCCCTGAACGAGGGCGGCCTGCAGTCGATCCCGAAGCTGGTGTTTCCGGGCGGCGCCCTGATCGGCTGCGCGGCCGGCTTCCTCAACGTGCCCAAAATCAAGGGCAATCACACCGCGATGAAGTCCGGCATGCTGGCGGCCGAGGCGGTGTTCGAGGCGCTCGCCCGCGGCGGGAACTCGGGTCTCGACGCCTATCCGGCCGCGCTCGAGGCATCCTGGGTGCGCGAGGAGCTGTACCTTGCGCGCAACGTCCGGCCGGCCTTTCACTTCGGCCTCTTCGGCGGCCTCGCCCATGCGGCTCTCGACGCCTACCTGCTGCGCGGCAGGGCGCCCTGGACCCTGCACCATCATCCCGATCACAGCCGGCTCAGGCCGGCCCGGAACTTCGCGCCGATCGACTATCCGAAGCCGGACGGCAAGCTCACCTTCGATCGTCTGTCATCGGTGTTCATCTCGAACACCAACCACGACGACAATCAGCCCTGTCACCTGACGCTGAAGGACGAGCGCGTGCCGATCAGTCTCAATCTCGCCGAGTACGCCGCGCCGGAGCAGCGCTACTGCCCGGCCGGCGTCTACGAGATCGTACGGGATGGCGAGGGCGGCGAGCCACGCCTGCAGATCAACTATCAGAACTGCGTCCACTGCAAGACCTGCGACATCAAGGACCCCAGCCAGAACATCGTGTGGGTCGTGCCGCAGGGCGGCGATGGCCCGAACTACATCGGCATGTGAGGAGGACGCCGCGCTGCGACCACGCCTCCGGCAGAGGCTCGGCCGGTCACATCGAGGTGCTGCCCGGGCCGAGGCGGCAGCACGGCGGGGCGACCCTCTGGAAGAGCCTTAATTGTTGGTTAACCAAAGGGAGTCAGATGTCACGGAACGCCACCGGCTTGCCGTCACGACCCATGATCAACTTGCCGGCCTCATCCTGCACCGCTATGTAACGGCCATGGCCGACCGCCGTGCCGACGTACAACACCGGTTTGACCTTCTTGCCTTCGAAGGTCTTGCCTTCGTCGGCGCCACCGCGGGCGCTGGGGTCGTTCTTGCTCTTGGTGCGCAACATCGATCTGCTCCTGAGGTCAGCGGAAGGTCGTGGCCGGGTCGCGTCACGGCCGGCCGTTCCATGCCGCTCGGCGGCCCGTCCGTCAAGACCGCTGAGCCCGTCGAGACCGCCGCGCCTGCGCTGAGACGTTGCGGCTGAGCGCCGCCGCAGGCCGCCGCATATGACCGAGTCGATGCCCATGACCCGCCGCCGGACCCGCCTCGCACGCCTTGGTGGAGCCCTTCTGGGGCTGGTTCTGATGGCGTGCGCCGCGCAGAACTCACCCACCGCCTCCGGGGTCGCCGGCCTGGCGACAACCGGTATGGCCGTCGAGTCCAGCACCGAGCTCAACTCCACCCTCGGTGACTATCTCGCGGGCAACTTCGCCCTGGACCGCGGTCAGCTGAGTGACGCGGCGAACTATTTCGAGAGCGCGCTGGCGGGCGATCCGGGCAACCTTGACCTCATGCAGCAGCTCTTTCTGCTGAACCTGGCGAACGGGCGCTACGATGCCGCCCTCAAGCAGGCGAAACCGCTTGCCGAGCACGACCCGGACGCCGACGAGGCGCGCCTTCTGCTCGCCCTCGAGCGCGTCCGTGCCAACGACTTTGCGGGGGCGCGCGGGCCACTCGGCGAGCTGGGTGACAATGGGATCGCCGGTCTCACGGCGCCGTTTCTGGATGCCTGGGCGGTGTTCGGGCAGGGCGGCCCGAGTGCCACCGCTGATGCGCTCAAGCGGCTCGAGCGCGGCGAGTCTCTCGGGCCGCTCAACGCCTATCACAAGGCGATGCTGCTCGATCTGGGCGGGCGCACGGAAGACGCCGCCAAGACCATGAGCGAAGCCATGCCCGGCGGTCCCGCGCCGGTCCGGATCATCCAGGCCTATGCCAGCATCCTGGCGCGCGCCGGCCAGCGTGACGCCGCGATCGCGATGGTGCGTGGCCAGGTCGAGGACGATCGTGAGCTGCCGATGCTCCTGGATCTGCTGGCAACGCTCGAGCAAGGCGGCGTGCCCCAGCCGCCCTTTACCGACGCCGCAGGCGGCATGGCCGATGCCCTGCTCGGCATCGCCGAGGCGCTCCATCAGGAGCGCGGCGCGGCGCGCGCGATCGTCTATGCGCGCCTGGCGATTTACCTGCGCCCCGATCTGGCCGAGGGATCGCTCCTGATCGGCGACATTCTCGCCGAGCAGGGCAATCTCGACGGCGCCATCGAGGCCTTAAATGCGGTCGAGCCCGATTCGCCTCTGGCGTACACGGCCAAGCTGCGGACCGCGCGCGTTTTGCACGATCTCGAACGACCCGAAGACGCCTATAAGGCGCTTGAGGACCTGGCCGACCGCGAGCCGACGCGGATCGAAGCGCTGGTCCAGCTGGGCGACCTGCTGCGGCGGGACGAGAAGTACGACCGCGCTGAATCCGCCTACAGTCGGGCGATCGCGCGGATCGCCCAGCCCAAGCGCGAGAACTGGACGCTCTTTTACGCCCGCGGCATCACCTATGAGCGCACCAAACGCTGGCCGCAGGCGGAGGCGGACTTCCGACAGGCCCTCAAGCTCGAGCCCGAGCAGCCCTTTGTCCTCAACTATCTCGGCTACAGCTGGGTCGACATGGGCATGCATCTGGACCAGGCCAAGGCCATGCTGAACCGTGCGGCGGAGCTCAAACCCAACGACGGCTACATCGTCGACAGCCTGGGCTGGGCGCATTTCCGCCTCGGCGAATACGACCAGGCGGTCGACCAGCTGGAGCGCGCGGTCGAGCTGGAGCCGGGCGACCCGGTGATCAACGAGCATCTGGGCGATGCCTACTGGCGGGTCGGCCGCGAGCGCGAGGCGCGCTTCCAGTGGCAGCGTGCCCTGACCCTCGAGCCGGAGGAGAGCGCCGTGGCCACACTCGAGCAGAAGCTGAAATCCGGGCTGCCCGAGGCCGACCAGAACCGCGGTCGCACCTGAGCGAGACGGCGTGCCGCGCGCCGCCCGGCGCTTCGGGCCGCCGATGCGGTCGATCGAAGAGCAGGCACCTGCCAAGATCAATCTCGATCTCCTGATCACCGGCCGGCGGCCGGACGGCTACCACGAGCTCGACAGCCTGGTGGTGTTCGGGCCGCCCCGCGACCGGCTGACTTTTCACCTCGATGAGCGCCTGTGCCTGGAAGTCGTCGGCCCGTTCGCCGGGACGCTGACCGGCGAGCCTGACAATCTGGTCCTGCGCGCGGCGAAGCGGCTCGCGGCCGAGGTCGGGCGTGCGGCCGCCGGACGGATCAGGCTCGAGAAGCGGATCCCGGTCGCCGCGGGCCTGGGCGGCGGCTCGTCGGATGCGGCGGCGACACTGCGCGGTCTCAACCGGCTCTGGCAGCTCGGCATGAGCGCCGCGGATCTGGCGCCGCTCGGGCTGCGGCTCGGCGCCGACGTCCCGGTCTGCCTGCATGGCCGTGCAGCGCGCATACGCGGCATCGGTGAGCGCATCGACTTCGTCGATCGCCTGCCCGATCTCGACCTGTTGCTGGTCAATCCCGGCCAGCCGGTCGCGACCGCGGCGGTCTTCGGCGGCCTCGGCGGGATCCCGCAACCGACGGCCGACCCCGGCCCGCCGCCCGTCGAGCGGGCCGGGCTGTTGCCCTGGCTTCGCGCGAGGCCGAACCATCTGCAGGCGTCCGCCTGTCGCCTCGTGCCGGCGATCGGCGCCGTTCTCGCCGCCCTAGAGGCGCAGCCCGGCTGCGAGCTTGCGCGGATGTCGGGCAGCGGCGCCTCATGTTTCGGCCTGTTCGCAGACCAGGGCGCGATGGAGGCTGCCACGCGCGCGATCCGGCGGGCACACCCCGAGTGGTGGCTGGCGGGCAGCAGCGTGGCGGCGTCATGATCGTCCTTTGCACCGATTTTGGCCTTTCCGGCCCCTACGTCGGCCAGGTCAAGGCGGTGCTGGCGCGCACAGCACCGGCCGTGCCGGTAGTCGATCTGTTCGCCGACCTGCCCGCCTTCGAGCCGCGCCTTGCCGCCTATCTGCTCGCTGCCTATGCAGACTGGTTCGAGGCGGGCGACGTGATTCTGGCGGTGGTCGATCCGGGCGTCGGCGGGCCGCGCGGCGCCCTCGTGATCGAGGCCGACGGCCGGCGGTTCGTAGGGCCGGACAACGGCCTGTTCGAGCTGGTGCTGCGCCGCGCGCGGCGCGCCCGCTGCTTCGCGATCACCTGGCGCCCAGCGGCGCTGTCCGCGACCTTTCACGGCCGGGATCTGTTCGCGCCGGTCGCGGCCCGCCTCGCAGAGGGCGAAGAGCCGCCCGGCACGGAGACCGAGCCGACCCGCTACCCCGACTGGCCGGACGATCTGGCCGAGATCGTCTACGTTGACCATTTCGGCAACGCCATGACCGGCCTGCGCGCGGCGCGCCTCACCGGGACGACCGAGCTCGAGGTCGCCGGGTGCCGGATCGGCCCTGGCCGCACTTTCTCCGACGTGCCGCCGGGTGCTGCGCTCTGGTACGAAAACGCCAACGGTCTGGCCGAGATCGGCGTCAATGGCGAGAGCGCCGCCGCGCGCCTCGGGCTCGCGCCCGGCAGCCCGGTGGGCGTCCACCCGCCGCCCGGCTGACGGTTGCCCTGCGGGCCGCTCCCGGCCTATCTTCGGCCGGCCACGATCTTGGGGCGTCGCCAAGCGGTAAGGCACCGGACTTTGGATCCGGCATTCGCAGGTTCGAATCCTGCCGCCCCAGCCACCCCCTCCCGATGGCTGCGGTCAGGACGCCCGGAAGCAACTCCGGGCAGCGAACTTGCTGCTTCCGGGCGCGCCCTGGTGTACATTCGATGATCTGCAACCCTCGGACACAAGACAATGGCCATTCCGGATTACCAGACATTGATGCTGCCTGTGCTGGAGTTTGCGGCTCGGGGCGAGACGAGCGTTCGGGATTGCATCGCAGCGCTTGCAGACAGGCTGGGTCTGAGCCAGGAGGAGTGCAGCCAACTCCTCCCGAGCCGGAAGCAGGCGGTCTTCGCGAACCGGGTACACTGGGCCAAGACATACCTTGTCCAGGCCGGTCTCCTTGAGAGTACCCGGCGGGCCCACTTCCAACTGACGCCGAGAGGCTCCGAAGTGCTGGCAAGGCGCCCGGACCGGGTCGACAATAAGCTGCTCATGCACTTCCCTGAGTTCCGGGAGTTCTGGGAACGCTCTCGATCCCGCCGGGGGAACGGTGGCTTGGAACCCATCTCCGAGGTGCTGTCGACTGACGACTTGGCGCCCTCGGCTACCCCGGAGGAGCGGATCGAGGCGGCGTACACCGAAATCACGAACGAGCTTCGGGCGGCGATCCTCGACCGGATTACCAAGGGGACGCCTCAGTTCTTCGAGAAGATCGTGGTCGATCTGCTAACGAAGATGGGTTACGGCGGTTCCCGGGCGAATGCCGGTCGGCGGGTCGGCAAGACCGCGGACGGAGGCATCGACGGGGTCATCAATGAGGACCCTTTGGGGTTAGACAGCGTCTACCTTCAGGCCAAGCGCTACGCCCCGGGCAATACCGTGGGTGTCGACAAGGTTCGGGAGTTCGCCGGGTCTCTCGTGGAGCGTGGGGCGACTAAGGGCGTGTTTGTCACCACCAGCCAATTCGCGCCGGCCGCAAAGGCCTACGCCGGGCGCATCCCGCAGCGGCTCATCCTGATCGACGGCGATGAGCTGACGAGGCTCATGGTAGGGTGGGGGTCAGGACTGACCACACGATCGAGCTGCGCAAGCTCGACCTCGACTATTTCGAGGAGGACGCCGGTGTTGAATAGGGCCTCAGACCAGCCACGACCCGGGATTACACCTCCGGTAGCGGGCAGCATGCCACCTTGGGCGAGGATACTGATCGGCCGCGCGAACCGCCTCACGCCCGTCCCTGGGTTTACCGATGATGACATGATGACCGTATGGGAGCGCTGCGAGGGTCGGTGCGCCATGAGCGGCTTGGAGTTCAGCGAGGTGGTCGTGGGCACCGGGCGGGCCAGGAAGCCGTACGCCCCAAGCCTCGACCGCATTGACAGATCGAGAGGCTACGAACCGGACAACGTGCGCCTCGTGACCGCGGTGGCGAACTTCGCCATGAACGCCTGGGGCCTTGAGCCCGTGCGCGATCTGGCGAGGTTATGGCCCAAAAGTACGCAGAAGAGGCGGGAGATCCAGCCGATCAGGCTTGGCGCGCTCGGCAGGACGCTAAGATCGCCGAGGCCGAACGGCAAGCAGCGCTTCTTACAGGCGAAGCCCAAAAGCAGGTACGGCGTCGCATCGCCGCTCTCAAGCGTGCCCGGACGCTCGGGCCGGCCGGGCTGCGGGCAGCGGCGGAGAAGGCGCTCGGAACCAAGACAGCCAGTTAACCTGCCCCTCAAGGCGTAGCGTGCACCCAGGTAGAAGGTCCCACCGGTGGGTGCCACCTCCCCTTCGCTTGTTAAGATGACGCTTCCTGCGCTTGGTTCTTCAGCTTCTGCCGCCCCAGCCAACCCCTCCCAATGCCCGCGCTGCGCGCGCGCCGTTGCATGCGCATCTTGCCGAACGCGCGGCAATCTGAAATCCTAGGGCCAAACGCAGGGTCGGCGCCGGTGCGCGCCGACCGATCGCGGCTGCCGGAGCCCGGGCATGATGCCCGAGTCGTTCCAATCTCCTCGGGGCCCGGCGGCCGGAGGCATCGAACTCAGGGAGACGGCAATGTCCGACCTCGACCGTTTGACCCATCTTGCCAGGACCGGCCGTTTGAGCCGGCGCCAGTTTATCGAGCGCGCGGCGGCGCTCGGCGCGACCGCGGCGGCGGCATCCTCGCTGCTGGCGCGCACCGGCATCGCCCAGGAGCCCAAGCAGGGCGGCGACCTGGTGCTCGGCATCGACAGCGCCGGCGCCACCGACAGCCTCGACCCTGCGACCTACACCGCATGGTACATGCAGACGGTCGGCTACCAGTGGGGCAATCCTCTGGTCGAGCTCGACGAGAAGAACGAGGCGATTCCTGAGCTGGCCGAGAGCTGGGAGCCGAACGCGGACGCCACCCAGTGGGTGTTCAAGCTCCGAAAGGGCGTCCAGTTCAGCAACGGCAAGGAGATGACGGCGGAGGACGTCATCTATTCGATCAACCATCACCGCGGCAAAGACTCGACCTCGGGTGCGCAGGGCTACCTGCAGCCGATCACCGACCTCAAAGCCACCGACACGCACGAAGTGACCGTCGTGCTCGAGGCCGGCAACGCCGACGTGCCTTACATCCTTTCGGACTATCACCTCCTGATCATGCCGAAGGATGCGAAGCCCGCCGACGCGATCGGAACCGGCGCCTTCATCATCGATTCCTTCGAGCCCGGCGTGCGGACCTTCGCCAAACGCAATCCCAACTACTGGAAGCAGGGACGCGGCCACGTCGATACCGTCGAGACCCTCGCGATCAACGATCTGACCGCGCGCACCAGCGCGCTGCAGACCGGCCAGGTGCACTTCGTCAACCGCCTGGACCCGAAGACCTTCGCGCTGCTCGAGCATGCGCCCGGGCTCAAGGTCTACAACGTGACGAGCGCCGGTCACTACACTTTCCCGATGCGCTGCGACACGCCGCCATTTGACAACAACGACGTCCGCCTCGCGCTGAAATACGCGATCAACCGCAAGGAGCTGGTCGACAAGATCCTGCGCGGTTACGGCAAGATCGGCAACGACCACCCGGTGCCCGATTTCGATCCGGTCTACGACGCCAGCCTCCCGCAGCGGACGTACGACCCCGACAAGGCGGCGTTCCATATGAAGCAATCGGGCTACGGCGGACCGATCACGCTGTATATTGCCGACGCAGCCTTCACCGGCGCGGTCGATGCGGCGACGCTGTTCCAGCAGCACGCCCAGAAGGCCGGGATCAACCTCGTCCTCCAGCGCGTGCCCGAGGACAGTTACTACACCGAGACCTGGATGCAGAAGCCCTTCTGCGGCTCCTACTGGGGCGGGCGACCGACCGCCGATCTGATGCTCTCGGTCGCCTACCAGTCGGATGCGGCCTGGAACGAGTCGTTCTGGAAGCGGCCGGCCTTCGACCAGCTGCTCAAGCAGGCCCGCGGCGAGCTCGACCTCGCCAAGCGCAAGCAGAAGTACGCCGAGCTGCAGCGCATGATCTCAGACGATGGCGGCGAGATCATCCCGATGTTCAACAACTTCCTGTTCGGTTCGGTGGACAACCTGAACGGCTTCGTCGAGGCGCCGGTGCTGACGGGCCTGCGCGTCGCGGAGCAGGTCTGGTTCAGCTAGCGAGACCTTGTCATGTCGAGCCTCGGCCGGCTCATCATCCGGCGGCTGGCGCTAGGCATTCTGACCATCTGGGCAGCCTCCGTGGTCATCTTCGTGGCCACGGAGATCCTGCCGGGCGACGTCGCCCAGGCGGTCCTCGGGCAGTCGGCGACGCCGCAGGCGGTCGAGAACATCCGCAAGGAGCTCGACCTCGATCGTCCGGCCTACATGCGCTACGTCGGCTGGCTCGGCGGGGTGCTTTCCGGCGATCTCGGCAACTCGCTCGCGAACCGCCGCCCGATCGGCGACGTGATCGGCCAGCGACTGGCGAACACGCTGTTCCTGGCCAGCGTCGCCGCGGTGATCGCCGTGCCGCTCGCCATCCTCCTCGGCCTGCTCGCCGCGCTCTATCGCGAGACGCTGTTCGACAAGGCGATCTCGACCGCCACCCTGGCGGCGATCTCGATGCCGGAGTTCCTGATCGGCTATCTCCTGATCTTCCTCGTTGCGGTCAAGATTCCGCTGTTCCCCTCGCTCGCCCGGATCCACGAGGGCATGGGCTTCTGGCAGAGGCTCTACGCCGTTGCTTTGCCCGCGTTCACGCTCACCGCGGTCGTGGTCGCGCACATGATGCGGATGACCCGGGCGGCGGTCATCAACGTCCTCTCCAGCCCGTTCGTCGAGATGGCCGAGCTCAAGGGGGTGCCGCGCGCCGCGATCATCTTCCGCCACGCGCTGCCGAACGCACTCTCGCCGATCATCAACGTCGTCGTCCTGAACCTCGCCTATCTGGTGGTCGGCGTGATCGTCGTCGAGGTCGTGTTCGTTTACCCCGGCATGGGCCAGCTGATGGTCGACGGAGTCGCCAAGCGCGACGTGCCGCTGGTGCAGGCCTGCGGCCTGATCTTCGCGGTCACCTATGTCGGCCTCAATCTGCTCGCCGATGTCCTCTCGATCGTCTCCAACCCCAGGCTGCGGCATCCCCGCTGACGATGGCGGGCGTAGCGATGGCGAAGTAGCGATGGCCAAAGCACCCCGCACCGAACTCTCGATTCCGGCCACCGTGGCCGAACCAACGCTCGAGGCGGCGCTGCAAGAGGCGCCCAAGCGCGGCCTGCCGGTCAGCGTCTGGATCGGCATCATCATCATCGCAATCAACGCGTTCGCGGCGATCCTCGGCCCGGCCCTGGCACCCTATGGCGAATCGGCGGTGGTCGGCGACGTCTGGGCGCCGATGTCGGCCGCGAACTGGCTCGGCACCGACAGTCTCGGGCGCGATCTGCTCTCACGCCTCCTCTTCGGCGCCCGGACGTCGATCTCTGTCGCGCTCGCGATCACGATCATCTCGTTCTGCATCGGTATCTCGCTCGGCTTCTTCGCCGCGGTGATCGGCGGCTGGGTCGATCAGGTGGTGAGCCGCCTGGTCGACGTCCTGATGGCCTTCCCGACCCTGATCCTGGCGCTCCTGGTGCTCTCGGTGCTCGGCAGCTCGGTTCCCGTCCTGATCGGGGTCAGCGCGATCCTCGATTCGACCCGCGTGTTCCGGCTCTCGCGCGCGGTCGCCATGGACGTCGCGGTGATGGACTTCGTCGAGGTCGCGCGGCTGCGCGGCGAGGGCCTGCTCTGGATCATGAGCCGCGAGGTGTTCCCGAACACGCTGCCGCCGCTGATCGCCGAGTTCGGGCTGCGCTTCTGCTTCGCCTTTCTGTTCATCAGCGCGCTCAGCTTCCTCGGCCTCGGCATTCAGCCGCCCGCGGCCGACTGGGGCGGCATGGTGAAGGACAACGCCAACGCGATCAGCTTCGGCCTGCCCGCGCCCTTGATTCCGGCGGCCGCGATCGCGCTCCTGACCATCGGCATCAACCTCGTGGTCGACTGGTTCCTGCGCAAGAGCGCGAGCATCAGGGGCCGCTGACATGCTGCTCAAGATGAAGGGCCTCAAGATCGATGGCTGGAGCGAGGACCGGGAAGCCTGGCTGCCGATCGTCAAGGGGGTCGACGTCGAGCTGGAGCGGGGCGAGGTGCTGGGGCTGATCGGCGAGTCCGGCGCCGGCAAGTCGACGATCGGCCTCGCGGCACTCGGCTACGCCCGCTACGGCTGTCGGATCAGCGGCGGCGAGATCCTGCTCGACGGCCAGGATATCCGGAGTTTCGCCGAGCGGCAGGTGCTTGAGCTGCGCGGCCGCCGCGTCGCCTACGTGGCGCAGAGCGCTGCTGCGGCCTTCAATCCGGCGCACACGCTGATCAGCCAGATCACGGAAGCGCCGGTCCGCCATGGCGTGATGTCGCGCCGCGAGGCGACCGAGAAGGCGGTCCGCCTGTTCGCGACCCTCGGCCTGCCCGAGCCCTCGACCTTCGGCGAGCGCTATCCGCATCAGGTCTCGGGCGGACAGCTTCAGCGCGCCATGACCGTCATGGCGCTCTCCTGCAACCCCGACATCATCGTGTTCGATGAGCCGACCACCGCGCTCGACGTCACCACGCAGGTCGACGTGCTCGCGGCGATCAAGAAGGCGATCACCGAGGAGGACACGGCCGCCCTCTACATCACCCACGACCTCGCCGTGGTCGCGCAGATCGCGGACCGGATCATGGTGCTCCGCTTCGGCGAGATGGTCGAGCTCGGCGCGACCGAGCAGATCCTGCACCGGCCGCGCGTGGACTACACGCGCGATCTGGTCAACGTGCGCCGGGTCGGCGGCGACGAGGGTCAGCTCCTGGCCGAGGCGCCGGTGCTGGAGGTCGATCGGATCACCGCATCCTACACCCAGAGCCGCGATTTCCTGGTGCTTGACGACGTCAGCACGGCGATCGCGCCCGGCACCACGCTCGCCGTGGTCGGCGAATCGGGCAGCGGCAAGTCGACGCTTGCCCGCGTGATCACCGGCCTCCTGCCGCCGCTCGAGGGCGAGATCCGGTTCAAGGGCAAGTCCCTCGCGCGCGCGCTCAAGGACCGCTCGCGCGACGAGCTGCGCGAGCTGCAGATGATCTATCAGATGCCCGACGTGGCGCTGAACCCGCGCCAGAAGGTCGGCGAGATCATCGGCCGGCCGCTCCAGTTCTACTTCGGCAAGGGTGCCGGCGAGCGGCGCGATCGGGTCGCCGAGCTCCTGACCCAGATCGAGCTCAAGCCCGAGTTCGCCGACCGCTACCCGGGCGAGCTCTCCGGCGGCCAGAAGCAGCGGGTCTGCATCGCGCGAGCGCTCGCCGCCTCGCCCGATCTGATCATCTGCGACGAGGTCACCTCGGCGCTCGACCCCCTGGTCGCCGACGGCATCCTCCGCCTCCTGCTGCGCATCCAGAAGGAGACCGGCGTTTCCTACCTCTTTATCACTCACGACCTCGCGACCGTGAAGGCAATCGCCCACGCGATCGTCGTCATGTACCAGGGGCGCGTGGTCGAGCAGGGGCCGAAGCGCGAGGTCCTCACGCCGCCGCACGACGACTACACCGACCTGCTCCTCAAATCCGTCCCCGAGATGGAGGTCGGCTGGCTCGAGGGCGTGCTCGCGACCCGCCGCATGGCCGCCGCCGGGCATTGAGGGCGGGTGGCCCGCGTCGCCGATACAGGCTGACTGTGACCGCGTTGCCACGCATTACCGGAAATCTTAGGATTAATCGGGGCAACCTTGACTTTTACGCTTTCCACGTCACAAGTGGAATTCAAAAGAGCCTGTGGTGACCCGAGCCGGAGGGTAGGCAATCCATGAGCGCCACCGAGTCCGATGGTGAAGATGTCACCACCGTCGTGCTCTACAACGACGAAATGCTAGCTACCGCAGGGGTAGCACGTAGTGCCTTGACCAGAGCGGGATTTTTTGGTTGATTTTTCACAAAATTGTCTAATACTCGAGGTAGCAACAATGAGGCACCACAATCAAGAGCCGATCGGCATGGCAGACCTCGAGGAGGCGCCTCACTCTGGACCGAACGGGGACAAGGTATCGGTCCTGGTGATTGATTCGCGGAGCCTGACCCGCCGCTGGCTCTGTGAGTGGCTGGCGCATGCCGTCTGTGACCTCGAGATCCTTCCTGTTACCAGCCCAGACGATATGTTGAGCGCTCAGCAAGTCTGGAGGAACGCCCACCTGGTCGTGCTCAGCATCGGCGCAGCGCGGCTGTCCGATGCCGATACGCTTCAGGTCATCGGTAGCTTGGTCGATCGTCTGGATCGAATCCCAATGGTGATAGTGGGCGACCGTGAAGACATCGACGAGATCATCGATGTCGTCCGGCGCGGGGTGCGCGGCTACATTCCGGCCAGTCTGGATCCGTCGGAAGCGACCGAGGCGATTCGGTTCGTGCTGGGCGGCGGCACGTTCTTTCCTGCGAGCCTGCTCGTCCGCTCTTTAGCGCACCGGCAGGACACACCGGAGCGGGACGCTGCCGACCGAGACGCTTTGGCAAGCCTGACGCCTCGGGAAATGGAAGTCCTGATCCGTCTGCGTCATGGCAAACCCAACAAAGTCA
>JBKPDM010000007.1:0-18142 GCA_046727895.1 Pseudomonadota bacterium
GCGCGTGACCGAGAAGAAGCACTTGCGGATCGGGTCCTCCTCGTGGGTCTCGTAGGTGTGGATCATCGCGCGGGCGAACACCGCCGGGCCCGAGCTGTCGAACACCGACAGTAACGCGAACCAGTAGGCGATGGCGTAGCGCTGATCGAGGCTGAAGGCCTCGACGTCCAGCGAGTTCCAGGGCAGCCGCGAGGGGGCCCAGCCGGGGTCGCGCGCCGCCTCGTAAATCTCGAGCAGCTTCGGCGTCTCGACGTGCCACTCGATCGGAAAGATGTTCATCTCGGGCAGGGGCGGCGCGCCCTCGCAACCGTAGAGGATCTCCTCGGGCTCGGGCTGCTTCTCGGGGACGAACGGCGGCTTTTCAGTACGTTGCGCGAGATCGTTCACATCCGCCATCAACCGATCTCCTGGCTCCGGCCGCCGGCCTCGATCCGTATGACGAAATATACGATCCCTGACCGCGCGTTCAAGTTTTCCCGCAGAGGTAGAACCCAAATGTCGCCTCTTGGCCAAATCGCGAAGTTAGCGCAAAGTCGGTCCGAGCGCCACCGGGGGATTTGCGATGATCGGAATCCGCGCTATCAGGCAGCTGGCTGCCGCCGTCGGGCTGGCCGTCTGGCTCCTGAGCATGGCGGCGGCGCTCGACGCGGCCGAGCGCACGACCAACGGCATCATCGTCTACGAGAGCGACTTCGGGCTCAAGGACGGCGCAGTGTCGGCGATGCGCGGCGTCGCGATCTCAGTCGATCCCACCCTTCGGCTCGAGAATCTGACCCACGAGATCCCGGCCTTCAACATCTGGGAGGGCGCTTATCGTCTGGCCCAGACGGCGCCTTACTGGCCGCCCGGCACGGTGTTCGTCGCGGTGATCGACCCGGGCGTGGGCACCGAGCGCAAGTCGGTGGTGCTCAAGACCAAGTCCGGCCACTACTTCGTCAGCCCGGACAACGGCACGCTGACCATGGTCGCCGAGCAGCTCGGCATCGAGGCGGTGCGCGAGATCGACGAGAGCCGGTATCGCCGCCCGGGCTCCGAGCTGTCGCACACGTTTCACGGCCGCGACGTGTATTCCTACGCGGCGGCGTACCTCGCCTCGGGCAAGGCGAGCTTCGAGGAGATCGGCCCCGAACTGCCGGCCAAGGTAGTCGAGATTCCCCATCAGAAAGCGGAGTTCAAGGGCTCGCTGGTCGCCGGTAACATCCCGATCCTCGACGCCCAATATGGCAACGTCTGGACCAACATCGACCGGGCTACATTCGCGCGGCTCGGCCTCGAGAAGGGCACACAGGTCAACGTGCGCATCTCCAAGGCGGATCAGCAGGTCTACAAAGGCGCGATGCCCTATGTCTCGACCTTCGCCGATGTGCCGCTCGGCCAACCGCTGCTCTATCTGAACAGCCTCGACGACGTCGCCTTCGCGATCAATTGGGGTAACTTCGCCCAGACCTTCGGTATCGGCGCCGGCCCCGAATGGCGGGTCGAGGTCGAAAAGCGCTGAGAAGCGGAGGTCCTCTCAGGCCACATGCTACAGGTGCGAATGGGCCGGCAGCGCGTCGTGTGTATGGTTAATGATGCGATGGTGCTCTTCCCCCGACGCGTGCGACGGGTCGACGTGAATGATGGCGTTTTCGAGATGCGGCAGATGGTGCAGCAACCGATGTCGTGCCTCGACGGCGACCGCGTGGCCCTGTGACACCGAAAGCGTCGGGCGCACCGCGATATTGACCTCCGCGTGCAGCCGATGGCCAAGCCAGCGGGCGCGCACGTCCGAGACTGCTTCGACGCCCTCGGCATGGGCGACGCCGCGCCGGATCTCGTCCAGGATGCCGGGGTCGACCCCGTCGAGCAATCGAGCGAAAACCAGGGACGCCGACTGCCATACGATGCGCGCGATCGCCGCGGTGATGAGCAGCCCCACGATCGGATCGATGATCGCATAGCCCAGCCAAGTGCCTGCGGCCCCGGCCAGGACCGCCAGGCTCGTCCAGCCGTCGACGCGAGCATGCTCGCCATCTGCGATCAGCGCAGCACTGTGGATTTGCCGCCCGACCCTGATTCGAAAGACGGCGACCGCCTCGTTGCCGATAAAGCCGATGATCGCGGCGGCGGCGACCGCGGCGGGAAAAGCCATCGGCTGCGGGTCCAGCAGACGGCTGAGTGCTTCGTAGCCAGCGACCGCGGCGCTAAGGAGAATGAGGGCGACGATGGCCACGCCGGCGAGATCCTCGACGCGACCATAGCCATAGGTAAAGCGCTGCGACGGCGGCCGGCGGGCCAAGAGAAATGCTACCCACAGCGGCAGCGCGGTGGCCGCATCGCCGATGTTGTGGATCGTGTCGGCCAGCAGCGCGACGCTGCCGGAGAGCCAGACGACGAACGCCTGTAAGAGCGCGGTGATAGAGAGCCCGACGAAGGACCATTTGACCGCCCAAAGGCCACGCTCGGTGGCAGCTATGCTCGGATCTACGATGCCGTGGGTGTGGCCGTGCTCATGACCATGGCGGCGATGTTGTTGCTGCGACATCGGATAGCCTCCGCAGAATTCAGCTCAGGCATCGGCCGATCCGGGCAATACCGGCTTGATGTCGATGACCGGCGTGCCGTCGATCGCCTCCAGAGGCTTCACGAGCAAGCGCACGGTGTCGGCGATTTCGAGAACCCGGACGCGATGTAACCCGATCGGGTTCGGCTGGTCCGGGGCCCTGGTGGCGAACACCCCCGTCAGCGGGTTGCTCGGGTCGCCCCGCGGGTGAACCTGCAAGACGCCGCGGCGCGCCTCGTGGAGCCACGTCAACAAAATCATGTCCTGCCCGGCGGCGACGCCGTCCAGCGCCTTGCCGAACGCCGGATCGATCTCGACCCAGGCCTTGGGTGCCCCCTCCGAGCCTTGCTTGGGGGCGCCCTCTTTGGCTGCAAGTCGCGAGCGGACGAACCCGACCGGGCGCAGCGAATAGGAGGCCGTCGAAGTCACGATCCTGCTCGCTGAGACTGTTGTTCCCAACCTGGTCGCGTCGGACGACCTGAAATCTAAGCGCAGGATGCTGGAAAACAAAGGAATGAAGGCCCCGCGTTGGAACGGTGTCTGCGGGCTCGGCTTGCGCCCGCTTTTCCGATAGGCTCCCGGCGGGATCGAACGCGAGGAGGGCGCGCCATGGTCGGTATCACCCCGAATGCCAAGAATCACGCCCACTTGCCTCCGAAAGCCTCCCGCTTCGTCGACGTCGGCACCCTGCCCTGGGAGGAGACCAGGTTTCCGGGCGTCGCGACCAAGACGTTGTTCATCGACCAAGCGACCGGGTCGGTAACGGCGCTGATCAAGATGGCGCCGGGCGCGCGTCTGCCCGATCACGAGCACCCCCTGGCCGAGCAGAGCTTCGTGCTCGAAGGTGTGCTGGCCGACGACGGCGGCAAGTGCGCGGCCGGCGACTTCGTCTGGCGGCCGGCCGGCAGCCGGCACGAGGCCTGGTCGCCCGATGGCTGCCTCGTGCTCGGCATCTTCCAGGTGCCGAACAGGTTCTTCGAGCGGGACGGCACGGTCGCCGACATCCTGGGGCAGGAGTGGGATGCGGCCTGGGGTGAGGCCGGCAACCTCAAGGCCGCCGGCTGACGGGGCGGACGGCGCACGCTGCCGGCGCTGGCCGGGCCGTTCACGCTCGACTAGAGTGCGAGCTCGGCACCTCGAGGCGGCAGGGCGCATGATGGCGCGAACGATCACCCGACTGTGGGCACCCTGCCTCTTGCTCGTCGCGCTGGGCGGGCTCGCCGTCTACGGCCCGGGGATCTGGGGCGCGCTCGCCGGTACCGGCAGCGGCGCTCAGAGCGCTCTCTTCGACTATGCGATCCCGAGCGCCCTATGGGTCGCCGGCGCCTGGGGCGTGAGCCGCCTCGTGGATCTGCTGCTCTGGGATCAGCTGACCCGCAGCGGCCTCGGCCGGGCGGTGCCGCGCCTGGTGCGCGACGCGCTCACCCTGATCGTCTTCATGGCCGCGCTCGGCGGCATCCTGGCCAACGTCTTCGGCCATCAACTGACCGGCTTCTTCGCCGCCTCCGGGGTGATGGCCCTGGTGATCGGCCTGGCGCTGCGCAACGTCATCCTCGACATCTTCACCGGCCTCGCGATCAATCTCGACCGTTCCTATCAGATCGACGACTGGATCGAGGTCCACCATCGCGATTTCAGGGAGCCGGTCTGTGGCCGGGTCGTCGACATCAACTGGCGCACCACCCGGATCGAGCACGAGGACGCCAAGACGGTCGTCATCCCCAACAACCTGATGAGCACGTTGATGACGACCAACTATTCGAAGCCCGATCGCCTGGCGCGCTTCGAGGTCACGATCCCGCTGGATCCCGGCATCCCGACCGACCGGGCCATGCGCCTGTTGCTGGGCGGGGTGATGGCCGCGATCGGGCCGCGCGGCCCGGTCGGTCAGCCGGCTCCGAGCGTGCTGGTCGGCGAGATCAGCGAGCGCGGCGTCGAATACCGGGTCCGTTACTACATCCGGATGGGGCAGGCGCCGCCCAACACCGCGCGCAGCAACGTGTTGAAGTCGGTCCTCGACCGGCTCGCCACCGCCGGGATCGAGCCCTCTTATCCGAAGGAGGACGTCTTCCATGCGCGCATGCCGCCGCGCGAGCGGGACTGGGCGTCGACGGCGGCGCGGCTCGCGCTCCTCCAGAAGGTCGATTTGCTGGCGGGCGCGCTCGAGCCGGACGAGCTGGCCGAGCTTGCCCAGCGTATCGAGGTGCGTGACTTCCGGCCAGGCGAGCAGCTGATCCGTCAGGGCGAGCCCGGCCGGTCGATGTTCATTCTGGCCGAGGGCGCGGCCGAGGTCGCGCTGCCGTCCGAGGGCGGCGGCCCCAGCGCGACCGGCGCGCGGCTCTATCCGGGCGAGCTGGTCGGCGAGATGGCCCTCCTGACCGGCGCTCCGCACGCCGCGACCGCGCGGGCGTTGACCGAGCTGATCGCCTTCGAGATCGCGAGCCGGCACATCGAGCCACTGCTCGAGGCGAGGCCGGAGCTTGCGGGGGCGCTCAGCTGGCGGATCGCCGAGCGCCGCTTGCGCGAAGCGCAGACCCGGTCCGATCAGACCGGCGAGCGCGCGGGCCAGGAGACCCAGCGCCTCTCCCAGCAGATCCTCGCCCGGATGCGCGCGCTGTTTGGCGGCGGCCCCGACAGCCGCCGGGTCGGCTGAGCTTCGGTAGCGATCGCCTAGGCCGCAATCCGCGGCTCGATGGCATCGATCGCATCGCCCATCTGCTCGCGGGCGAGGTCAAGCTCATAGGCCTTCTGCAGATTGAGCCAAATATCGCGCCCCGTGCCGAACCAGCGGCCGAGCCTGAGTGCAGTATCGGCAGAGATGTTGCGCCTGCCGGCCAAAATCTGGGAGACCCGGTTCGCCGGCACATGGATGCGCCGGGCAAGCTCGGCGGCACTGATCCCGAGCTCCTCGAGTTCGTCGCGCAGGAACTCACCAGGGTGAATCGGCGTCCGCGCCATCCCTTGCTCCCGCAGTGGTAGTCCACGATCTCGACCAGATAAGCGCCGTCATCACGCCATTCGAAGCAGATGCGCCATTGTCGGTTGATCCGAATGCTATATTGTCCAGCGCGGTCACCCTTCAGGGCTTCAAATCGGTTGCTCGGCAGCATCCTCAAAGCGCGCAAAGTGTCCGCGGCATCCAGGAGACGCAGCCGTTTCTCGGCTTGTCGAGCAAATTCCTGGAAAATCGGAGACCCGCTCGCCGTCGAACAGCCGCTCCGCGCGCCTGTCCTTGAAGCTTCGGATCATGCATCAGGAAACGGATTTGACGCTGGACGTCAAGCATATCGATCGCCTCGGATTTGAGGCCCCGAGCGCGCCGGCAATCACCATGTCCCGACCCGACCATCGCTACGTCTGCCAGAGCTGCGGCGCGGTTCAGCCCAAATGGGCCGGGCGCTGCGAGGCGTGCGGCGCATGGAACACGCTGGCCGAGGAGAGCACGCCCAAGCCGGTGCCGAAGGGTCTTCGCGCCGGCGTGGCGCAGCGCCTCGAGCTGTACGGGTTGGCTGGCACGTCGCCGGCGCCTGCCCGGCGGTCGACCGCGATCGAAGAGCTCGACCGGGTGCTCGGCGGCGGCATCGTCGAGGGCTCGGCAGTCCTGATCGGCGGCGATCCGGGGATCGGCAAGTCGACCCTCGTGCTCCAGGCGGGCGCCGCGCTGGCCCGGGCGGGCGTCGAGGTCGCCTATGTCAGCGGCGAGGAATCGATCGATCAGATCCGCCTTCGCGCCGAGCGGCTCGGCGTCGCCAGGACGCCGCTCCAGGTCACCGCGGCGACCTCGGTCCGCGACATCCTGGCAACCTTCGATCAGGTGCACGCGCCGCAGCTGCTGGTGATCGATTCGATCCAGACGATGTACGTCGACAACGTCGAGGCGGCGCCCGGCACCATTACCCAGCTCCGCACCAGCGCGCATGAGCTGATCCGCTTCGCGAAGCGGCGCGGCACGGCCCTGTTTCTGATCGGGCACGTCACCAAGGACGGCCAGATCGCCGGCCCGCGGGTGCTCGAGCACATGGTCGATGCGGTGCTCTACTTTGAGGGCGAGCGGGGGCATCAGTTCCGGATCCTGCGCGCGGTCAAGAACCGCTTCGGCGCGACCAACGAGATCGGCGTGTTCGAGATGGCCGAGCGCGGCCTGGTCGAGGTGCCGAACCCCTCGGCGCTGTTCCTCGCCGAGCGCGACGCGGGCGTGTCCGGCGCGGCGGTGTTCGCCGGCATGGAGGGCTCGCGGCCGCTGCTGGTCGAGATCCAGGCCCTGGTCGGCTCGGGCGCGCCCGGGACGCCGCGGCGCACCGTGGTTGGCTGGGACGGCGCCCGCCTCGCCATGTTGCTCGCCGTGCTCGAGGCCCGCTGCGGGCTTGTCATGGGTGCGCGCGACGTTTATCTCAACGTCGCCGGCGGGCTCCGGATCGGCGAGCCGGCGGCCGACCTCGCGGTTGCGGCAGCCCTCGTCTCGTCCCTGTTCGATCGGCCGGTGCCCGCGAGCGCGGTGATTTTCGGCGAGATCGGGCTCGCGGGCGAGGTCCGGGCGGTGGGGCAGACCGAAGCGCGCTTGAGGGAGGCCTCGAAGCTGGGCTTCGACCGCGCCATCCTGCCGGCGACGCCCGGCGATGCGCCTCGCCCGGGCAGCCCTGGCACGCCGCTCCAGCTATCTACGCTCCGCAGGCTCGGCGAACTGGTCGATGTTCTGGGCGGCGCGAATGCGGCACACGGCACGAACGAGCGCCGCATTGGCGCGCCCGGGTGAGCCGATGCCGGGTCTGCACCTGACCGCGTTCGACGTCGCCGTGCTGCTCGTGGTCGGGCTGTCGGTGCTGGTGTCTGTGGTTCGTGGGGCAACCCGCGAGGTGCTGACCACAGCCAGCTGGATTGGCGCTGCGGTAGTCGCCTATTTCGGCTTCCGCTACGTTCGGGAACTCGCGCGCAAGACGATCGAGACCGAATGGCTGGCCGATGTCGGAGCGCTCTGCGTTTCGTTCATCGTGCCGCTGGTCGGCTTCAAGATCGTCGATGCGACGCTCTCGGACCGTCTGCTGAGCGGCGGCGCGCTCGGCGCAGTCGACCGGGTCGCAGGCCTCGTGTTCGGCTTGGCCCGCGGCGCGGTCATCGTGTCCGCTGCCTATCTCGGCCTGACCATGGTGATCGGGCCGGAGGAGCAACCGGCGTGGGTCAAGGAGGCGATGGTGTTGCCTTACGTGCGGGAAGGCGCCGATCTGCTGCAACGCTTCGTAGGCGAGGACGTTGCGCTGAAGAGCAAGAAAGCGGCCGAGGCGGCGGGCGAGCGCCACCAGGCTCTGCGCGAGCTGGCCCGGGCGGCGGCGAAGGGGCTCCGCTCCCAATGACCGGCTTGCGGCAAGCAGTCAACCGAGGGCGCGGTCGCGCCGACGTGGCCGACAAGCTGCGCGAGGAGTGCGGCGTGTTCGGCATCTTCGGCAGCGACGAGGCGGCGCCGCTCACCGTGCTCGGCCTGCACGCACTGCAGCATCGCGGTCAGGAGGCGGCCGGCGTGGTCACCTTCGACGGTCGGCTGTTCCATAGCCACCGGGCGGTCGGCCTGGTCGGCGACCACTTCAGCAGCGAGGCGGTGATCGCCGGCCTGCCCGGTCACGCCGCGATCGGCCATGTCCGCTACTCGACCCAGGGGGCGCCGCTGCTGCGCAACGTGCAGCCGCTGTTCGCCGATTTCGCGTTCGGCGGCCTGGCGCTCGGCCACAACGGCAATCTCACCAACGCGTTGACCTTGCGCCGCGAGCTGGTCGAGCAGGGCTGCCTGTTTCAGTCGACCTCGGACACCGAGGTGATCATTCACCTCATCGCCCGCTCGCGCCAGCCGACCGTGATCGAGCGTCTGGTTGACGCGCTGGCCCAGGTCGAAGGCGCCTACGCCCTGGTCGCGCTCTCCGGCAGCGCCCTCTACGGCGTGCGCGACCCGCTAGGGGTCCGGCCGCTCGTGCTGGGCGAGCTCGACGGCGCGCCGATCTTCGCCTCCGAGACCTGTGCGCTCGACATTATGGGCGCGCGCCTGGTGCGCGACGTCGCACCGGGCGAGGTGGTCACCGCGACCCTGAGCGGTCTCGAGAGCATCAAGCCGTTTCCGAAGACGCCACGCCGCTTTTGCATCTTCGAGTACGTCTATTTCGCGCGCCCCGACAGCGCGGTCGAGGGCCAGAGCGTCTACGAGACCCGCAAGCGGATCGGCGCCGAGCTGGCGCGAGAGCATCCGGCGCCCGCGGACCTGGTGATTCCGGTGCCGGACTCGGGGGTACCCGCGGCGATCGGCTACGCTCAGGCGGCCAATCTGCCGTTCGAGCTCGGGCTGATCCGCAATCACTACGTCGGCCGGACCTTCATCGAACCATCGGATCGGATCCGCCATCTCGGTGTCAAGCTGAAGCACAACGCCAACCGCGCCACGGTTGCCGGCCGGCGGATCGTCCTGGTCGACGATTCGATCGTCCGCGGCACGACCTCGACCAAGATCGTCGCCATGGTCCGCCAGGCCGGTGCCACCGAAGTGCACATGCGGGTCGCGAGCCCGCCAACCACGCACTCCTGCTTTTACGGCGTCGACACGCCGGAACGGAGCCAGCTCATCGCGGCCCAGAACAATCTCGACGCGATGGCCCGGATCATCGGCGTCGACAGCCTCGCCTTTCTTTCTCTCGACGGCCTCTATCGCGCGGTCGGCGGCATGCGGCGCGATCTGGTGCAGCCGCAGTACTGCGACGCCTGCTTCAGCGGCGACTACCCGACGCTGCTCGAAGACCTCGGCAAGGGCAGCGCGGCCGACCAGCTCTCGCTGATGCTCGAGGACGTCTGAGCTGGCCGCTCGGCCCGAGCGCATCGTCCTGATCACGGGCGCCAGCCGCGGGCTCGGCGCCGCGCTGGCCGAGCGTTTCGCCGCCGAAACGACGCAGCTGATCCTGATCGGCCGGACCCCGGGCGCGCTCGAGGAGGTCGACGATCGGGTCCGCGCCCGAGGCGGGCGGGCGACCCTGGTGCCCCTGGATCTGGTTCAGAGCGAGGGTATCGACCGGCTGGGCGGTGTGCTCGCCGAGCGCTATGGCCGGCTCGACGTCCTGATCGGCGGCGCGGCCGAGCTCGGCAGCCTGTCGCCGCTGGGGCACGTCGAGCCCAGGGTGTTCGAGCGGGTGATGGCGATCAATGCCGGTGCCAACTACCGCCTGATCCGCTCGTTCGATCCCCTGCTGCGCGCCGCCGACGCCGGCCGGGCGATCTTCGTCACCTGCAGCCAGGGTCAAGCACCCCGAGCCTACTGGGGCGCCTACGCCGCCAGCAAAGCGGCCCTCGAAGCGCTGGCCATGGCCTATGCCGCCGAGGTGCGCCGGACGCGGGTCCGGGTCAACCTGGTCGACCCCGGACCGCTGCGCACGCGCCTTCGCGCCCAGGCCTATCCCGGCGAGGATCCGGGCGGACTGCCCGCCCCCGAGACCGTGGTCGAACCCTTCGTGGCCCTGGCGGAGCCCGGCTGCACCCGCCACGGCGAGCGGATCGGCGCCCGGCTGGCCCCACAGCGGCGGCTTCAGATCACCGGTGAGTGAGGCCGAACGGTTTGCACGCCGGCCGCGAGACCGATGCAGAAATGCACGGGCAGCCATGCAACGGCGGTAAGGCCGGACGCGCTCACCCGATCTATATTTTGTGCAGTGCAGCATGACGGCTCCGACCGCGTTGGATCTTGGGCCGTCAGTAAGTGCGCTGTCCTCCGGCCGAACGTGCGGCCATCGACAATCTCGCATCACTGGCTGGTGGGATGGCGCCCTTGAGGTAGCGTGTAATGGAACTGTTTCGAGTGCTGAATGCGAAAGTGATCGAACCGTGGCGACGGGCACGTCGCCGCCGACGGGATCTGTGCAAGCTCAGGAGCCTCGACGATCGGCTCCTGGCCGACATCGGCGTGCGGCGCAGCGACGTGGAGGCCGTTCTCTACGGCCAGATGCCCGTCGAGCAGCTGCGTCGGCGAGACGGGCACCCGGCGACCAGCGCCGCCCGCATGGCCACGGCCGACCCCGAGCGGCGGCCGGTCGGTAAGCCGGATCGGGATGCGTTGGACCGGGCGGCGTAGGCTCCCGGTTCGCCGAGGCGCGCCTCATCCCGGATTCCAGGTTTGCGGTTAGCCGCCAGCGGGTGGGTCGCGGTTTATCCAGCCGGGCAAGAAACAACTGAAACACAAAGCCCCGAGTCCGGACATCAGATCGAAAACTTCGGGTCCTATGTCTCAGGCAGCGGCACCAGCGACCGCTGAGAACGAGCCGCGATCGACCAGAGAAACCCGGTACGCAGAGGCCTCGCTGGCTCGGTTTCTTGGACAGGAGCATGGAGGATGCGACCAACAGAGGATGCCATGGCCTGGCCGATCGATGCGCCTGGGCCGCAAGGCGGCCCGCCGGCATCGGCAATTGATCGGCGGCTGGTGATCAAGGTAGTCCGCCGCATCGCGAGGGGCGTCCGCCGACTGGTCGACGCGATCATCGAGTTCGACCGCCGTCGACGTGCGCGGGCGCAGATGTACGCCTGGGCCGCGCTCGACAACCGCGTGCTCGCCGATATCGGCGTGCGCCGCGCCGACGTCCAGGCGGTGCTGCTGGGAATCGTTCCTGCCGCGCGGCTTCGCCCGCGGAGCGAATCGGCGATCGTCGCCCGCTCGTGCGCCCGAAGCCCGGCCCGGTTGCCCCTGAGTCCGACAGTGCAGCTAAATGCAGCCGCCTGACGGGTGTCGCGGTGCTTGCATTAGCTCCCGCAAGCCCACGTCAGACATAGGGATTCTCGCCGCTCCGCAGCCGAAGCCTGAGCGGTACGCCCGGCAAATCGAAGGTCTCGCGCAGGCTGTTCGCCAGGTAGCGCAGGTAAGCGTCCGGCAAGGCGCCCGCCTGGCTCGCGAACAGGACGAAAGTGGGCGGCCGGGTGCTCGGCTGGGTGGCGTAGCGGATCTTGACGCGGCGACCCTTGGCCATGGGCGGCGCGTGCGCGCTCGTCGCCTGCTCCAGCCAGCGGTTCAGCGCCGCTGTCGGCACCCGTTGGCACCATCGCTCGTGAGCCTGGACCACCGCCGGTAGCAGACGTTCGACGTTCTTGCCGCTGTGCACCGAGACCGGCAGGCACGTGACCCCCCTGATCTGCGGCAGCCGGGTCTCGAGGCGCTCGCGGAGCAGGATGAGAGCGGCTTCGGGCTCCGCGACCAGATCCCATTTGTTGGCGGCGACGACCAGGGCTTTGCCGGCCTCGATCGCCCGGTTGGCGATCACGAGATCCTGCTTCTCGAGCGGGGTCGTGGCGTCGAGCAGGAGCAGGACCACATCGGCCTGGCGCAGCGCCACGAGCGCGGCGCGACTCGAGAGCTCCTCCAAACCACGTCGCTCGATTCGAGCGCGCCGTCGCAGCCCGGCCGTGTCGACCAGCTCGATCCGACGGCCCTGCCACTGCCAGGCAACCGTGACCGCATCCCTCGTCAAGCCCGGCTCGGGACCGGTCAGCAGGCGCTCGTCGTCGAGCAGCCGGTTGATCAGGGACGACTTACCGACGTTGGGCCGGCCGGCGACCACGAGACGAAGCGGTCGCGGTGCTGCCTCCGCCTCGTGACCGGTGCCGGCGGTCGTCGCCGCGGCGGACTCGATGGCTTCGGCGAGGTCGGCCAACCCTTCGCCATTGCGGGCCGAGATCGGGATAGGGGCGCCGAGGCCGAGGCCCCAGGCCTCGCTCGCGAAGCTCTCCGCCGCCAGCCCCTCGCATTTGTTGGCGACGAGGACGACGGGCCGGTCCTGGCGGCGCAGCCAGCGGGCGAAATGGCGATCGAGGGCGGTGAGCCCGCTCTTGGCATCGATCAGCATCAGAGCGAGATCGGCTTCGGCCAAGGCTGCGCTCGTCTGCTGCCTGAGCCGGCCTTCGAGACTGGCATCCGGGCCCTCGGCCAGGCCTGCGGTATCGATCGCGCGGAACTCGAGGGGACCGATGCGGGCCTGCCCCTCGATCCGGTCCCGGGTCACCCCCGGCGTCGGATCGACCAGCGCCTGGGCGCGACCGACCAGGCGATTGAACAGGGTCGATTTGCCGACGTTGGGCCGACCGACGATGGCGACGGCTAAGGTCATGCTGCAGCGCGACAGCGCGGGGCGGGCTATCGATAGGCCAGGAGCTTGGCGTTCTCGGTCAGGATGTAGACCGTACCGTTGGCGACCACCGGCGGCACCGATACCGGCCCCGGCAGATCGATGCGACCCAGGATTTCGCCGTTGTAGGGTGACATGCTCACCGCCTGGGCATTGGAGCCCACCAGCAACAGTCGATCGCCGGCCAGGATCGGCCCGGTCCATTTGATCGGCGTCGAGCTCGGATCCTTCGGGTCGGTCAGGCGCGGCAACGGGCTCACCCAGCGGATCCGCCCGTTCGCGCGCAGCAGGCAGACCACCTCGCCGCGGGTCGAGAGGATGTAGATGAAGTCACCGGCGAGCCAGGGCGTGTCGGTGCTGCCGAGGTCGAGATCCCAGCTCCGCACGCCGCGCCGCAGATCGATCGCCGCCATCTGCTCGCCATAGCCCGCGACGTAGACCTCATCGTCCGCGATCACCGGCTCGCCGTCGATGTCGTTGATCTGGGCCAGAGCCTCGGTGCGCCGTGGCCGCTGAACGGTGTCGTTCCAGAGCGGCCGGCCGCTGTCGAGCAGCAGCCCGAACACCTCGGCAGAGGAGTAGGGCACGACGACCACGCCGCCATCGACCGCGGGGCTCGGGCCGCCGAGCATGCTCGCTCCCTCGAAGAAGCCGGCGTGACGCCAGAGAGGGCGTCCAGTCTGGCCGTCGAAGGCATAGAGCTGGTTGTCCGCCGACTCCACCAGGAGGTGCCCGTCGGCCACGGTCGGCGCCGCATGCAGGGGCAAGCCGAGCGATTGCCGCCAGATCTGGGTGCCGCTCGCCGCATTCAGACCCAGGACCTCGCCCGAGCTCATGGTCGCAAACAGCCACCCGCTGTCGTAGGCGAGGCCACCGCCGAGCAGGCCATCGGTGTCGAGCCCCTCGGGTTCGAGACGCCAGCGCTGCTCGCCGGTCTTGGCATCGAAGGCACTGATCGTGCCTTCGCTGTCCATCGTGTAGACGCGGCCCTCTGCCACGACCGGACGCGCCAGCAGCTCGCCCTCGCCCGCCGAGCCGCTGCCGATGTCGGCCTGCCAGGCGAGCTTCAGATCGTCGTTGGCTGCCAGATGGTGCATGGCGTGGCTCGGCACGCCGCCGTTCTGCGGCCAGTCCGGGTTGAGGACCGGCGGTGGCAGGCGGATCGGCAGGTCGGCAATGGTCGGGTCGGCGGTCAGCTCCCGTTCCAGGAGCATCACCGGGACGCGCTTGCCGGGCAGCGGCGGATCGGCGGATTTGCCGAACCAGGTGTTCCCCGAGCAGGCCGCGAGCAGCAGGGCGGGTCCAAGCGGCAGAAGGCGGCGCAACCGACCCATTACTGGCCCGCCGCCGCCTCGCCGGGCTGGTTCGCAGCCGGCGCGCCCGACTGACCCGCGACAGCCGCGCCCGGCTGCTCCCCGGCAGCCACGCCTGCGCCCTCGCTCGGCGAGCCACCCAGCGCCGTGAGCAGTTCGGCGGCCCGGCGGCTGAGATCGGCCGGCGTGCGCGGATCGCCCAGCAGGACGCTGAGCGTGTGCCGCGCCGCCTCGACATCGCCCGCCCGGATCTGCGCCAGGGCCTCGAGCTCAAGCGCGCTGTAGCGCCAGGACTGGTCGGCCGCGGTCAAGCCTTCCAGGCGCGCGACAAGGGCCTTCGGATCGGTGCGGTCGAAATCGCTCTGGACGGCCAACAGGTCGCCCAGTCGCCGGTAGGCGGGCGATGCTTTGCTGTCATCGGACAACTGTCCGAGGGACTGAGTGGCCGCGGCGGCCTCGCCCGCTCTTTCCTGCGCTTCAGCGGCCCGCAAGCGGGCGACCGTGCCGTAGCCGCTGTCGGCAGTCTTGGCCAGGGCGAGAAAGGCATCGGCGGCCTCCTTCGCGTGGTCCTGGCGCAGCAGTTGCGCTGCCGCGGCGTACCGCCTCGCCTCGTCCAGCCGCTGGCTCGCCTGATAGTTCCGCCAGCCGACACCCGCCGCGGTGCCGACGACGATCGCGAGCGCCCCCGCAGCGACGTAGGCGCCATGCTGTTTCCACAGCTGCAGCCAACGATCCTGCCGGACCGCCTCGTCGACCTCGCGGATGAACTCGTCGGTATTGACAGCCCCTCGTCCACGCATGTCGGGACACGCCCTTTCATGGAGCGCGGACCGGCCCAGCCGCTCCGCGGCAGGCGCGGCACCGCTGCGCCTCGCCTGCGCTCCGTAGGTATGAGAGGGAAAGCGGTTTGGCAAGGCCGCCGAGGGGCCCTATAGAGAGGCGATTTCGCCGAGGCTGGTCGCCATGCCCCGTCTGTTCGTCGCCCTGCCACTGCCGCCCGCGGTCAGGCGCTCACTCGAGCCCCTCGCGCGAGGCTTGGGCGACGTCCGCTGGCTGACCCCGGACCAGCAGCATCTGACTTTGCGCTTCCTGGGCGACATCGACAACGGCCGCATGAACGACGTGGCCGAGGCGCTGGCCCTGGTGCACGGCTGGCCGTTCGAGGTGCGCCTCAAGGGGCTCGGCCACTTCCCGCCCCGGGGCGAGCCGCGCGTCCTCTGGGTCGGAGTCGAGAAGAGCGCCGATCTCGCCGGCCTCAAGCGGCGGATCGACCAGGCGCTGCAGCAGGCCGGGCTACCGCCCGAGAATCGCAAGTTCGCCCCGCACGTCACTCTCGCCCGAATCCGCGCGCCGCTCTCGCACGATCGTCTCGGCACCTACCTGATGCGGCACAGCCTCTACTCCAGCGAGCCGTTTGCGATCAGCGACTTTCATCTCTATTCGAGCTGGCTCAAGTCAGACGGGGCGCAGCACCAGCTGGAGGCGAGCTACGAGCTGGTCCCGGGGCTCGATGATGAGCTCGACTGAGCCGCACCGAAGGGCGTGCGAGGCGACCGCGCTCGAGCGCCTGCTCGAAGAGGTGAGCGCCTGCCGCGTCTGCGTTGCGCATCTGCCGCTCGGGCCGCGGCCGATCGTCCAGATCGGGCGCCGCGCGCGGCTGCTGATCGCGAGCCAGGCGCCGGGTCGGATTGCCCATCAACGCGGCATTCCGTTCGACGACCGGGCCGGCGATAACCTGCGTGCCTGGCTCGCCATCGAGCGCGCCGCCTTCTACGATCCCGAACGGATCGCCATTCTGCCGCTCGGCTTCTGTTACCCCGGGCGCGGGCGGGGCGGCGATCTGCCGCCGCGGCCCGAGTGCGCGCCGCTCTGGCATGCGCGTCTGCTCGCCCACATGCCCGACCTCCGCCTCACCTTGTTGCTTGGCCGGCATGCCCAGCGGCATCATCTGGGCACCCGCTGCCAGCCGACGCTGACCGAGACGGTGCGCCGCTTCGCCGGCTATCTACCCGCCTGCTTCCCGCTGCCGCACCCCTCACCCCGCAACGGCCCTTGGTTCCGTCGCCACCCCTGGTTCGAGCGCGAGGTCCTCTTCGCGCTGCGGGTTGAGGTGGGTCGCGCGCTCTCCTGAGGCGCCCGCGGGTCGTCGTTTCGCAATTGCCACGGCGTCAGCTAGGATCGGCTAGCAGATAGAGGCGATTGGCGGCACGCGACCCGCCAATTCTCCGACCCCTCGTGGTGACAGACAGGGAGCATCGATCATGACCCATCCGGCTCTCACGCCCGGTTCCGTCGCGGTCGTCACGGGCGGCGCTGCAGGCATCGGCCTCGCCGCCGCCAAGCGGTTCGCAGGGCTCGGCCTGCGCGTGTCGATCGCCGATCTCGGCGCCGACCGGCTCGGCCGCGCGGCCGAGGAGATCGCAGCATTGACCGGGATCGGCGCGCAGGATGTCCTGACCGTGGAGACGGACGTGAGCCGCGTGGACGACCTGCGTCGGCTCGAAGCGGCCGTCCGGGAGCGCTTCGGCGGCACGGATGTGCTGATGAACAATGCGGGCATCCAGCCCGGCAGCGGCATGTTCGGCCCGGCCGAGAACTGGCAGCGCGTGCTCGCGGTCAACCTCTGGGGCGTGATTCACGGCACCCAGCTGTTCGTGCCCGGCATGCTCGAGCGCGGGCGGCCCGGGCTGGTCATCAACACGGGCTCGAAGCAGGGGATCACCACGCCGCCCGGCGACCCGGCCTACAATGTCGCCAAAGCTGGCGTGAAGGTCTTCACTGAAGCCTTGCAGCACGAGCTCCGCAACCGGCCCGACGGCCGGCTCAGTGCGCATCTGTTGATCCCGGGTTTCGTCTATACAGCGCTTACCGCACAAGGCCGCTCGGAGAAGCCGGCGGCCGCCTGGACGCCCGAGCAGACCGTCGACTTCATGACTGAGCGCCTGGAGGCCGGCGACTTCTACATCCTCTGCCCGGACAACGACGTGCCCCGCTCGCTCGACGAGCGGCGCATCCTCTGGGCCGCGGGCGACATCGTCGAGAACCGGCCGCCCTTGTCCCGCTGGCACCCGGACTACGCCAAGGCGTTCGAGGCCTTTAGCCAGAGCCGCTAGGGCCATTTACGGGCGGTGTGGATTACGCTCTCGATCTCAACAGCCTGATCCTTCACGGCATAAATCACGATGAACGGCGTACTCGGGATGATCAACTCACGTGAGCCCTGCCGTCGGCCGGCGTGCCCGAGCTCCGGAAAGATCGCGAGGTTGTCGACCGCCCGCAGGATCCGCTGGACCGTGCGACCGGCTGCCGTCGGATTACTCCGGGCTATGTAGCGCCTGATATCCCCTAGGTCGCGGCGTGCGGTCGGCGACCAGACAAGTTTCACTCGGGCGGGCCGAGCTCGTCGTCATCGCCCGTTCCCCAACTCTCAACCCAGCGCACCACCTCCTCATGCGGGATGCCCTTTCCCTCCCTAAGCTCCCGCCGGCCCTCCTCGATATGAGCTATGTGCCAGGCCTGAACGTCCAGATAAGCGTCCAGCGCCTGTTGCAGCAACCACGACTTCGGACGGTCCATAGCGCCGGCGAGCTCATCCAGCTGCTCGGCTTTCTCCTTGGCAACACGAAAGGAGAGAGAAATCGTGTCGGACAACGGAATCTCCCGTCTGCACTGCACACACTGCATACACGCAATCGCCGGAAGGATGCAAGAGCGCGGGTCCCAGCCCGGTTTCATGACCTCACTAAACCATTGAACGTTTGGCTCCTATCGGCTATCAACTACCGAGCGTGCGATCGAGGATCCGATGCGACAGCCACTTCCTTCGAACATCGACGGGTCGTGCGGTGTTGTCGTCCTGCCCCGCCTAGAGCGTATCGCGGGCTCCTGCCCTTAGTATTCTGCCCCTTCGCCGGTATCGTTTATTATGTCATACTGTCGTCAGCCTTCCTACAATCAATGCGCTTTGTCGTCGAAGCGCCGTCCGGGCTGTCTGGATGGATACCGACTTCAGAAATGGCCTGGGATACTCATTGGTTCTATAGGCTTATCGCTGAAGCCGGTTCCATCGGCGGTGCGACATTTATCGCGGCAGGACTAGCGCGTGAACGGGGCCGGGCTGGAGGTGTTCTTGGGGGTCTTGGTATCGCTGCGGT
>JBKPDM010000008.1:0-3290 GCA_046727895.1 Pseudomonadota bacterium
AGATGTGTATAAGAGACAGGCCCCGCGCCGGTGTGCGCCTGACGCTCGAGATCGAAGCCAATGCCCCCGATGGTGTGCCCGACGACGTCCGGCGTGTCGTGACCGAGAATTGCCAGACGCTGAAATTCACCGCGCAGGGCTTCGAATGACCGTCAGCGGCCACCCAGGCCAGCGCGTCTTGGTTTGGGGAAATCTTGGTAAGAGGGCGTCAAAGAACGAAACGGGCAGATGCGTCGATGCGACAGGTGCCGCACTTTTGCGTCATTTTGCGCCACTCTTGCAGCTCAAAGACGCCGAAATCGCCCGCTTTTCGACAGCTTCTTGCTCCAAAATCAGCGGTTGAATCGCCGCTCGGGCCAGGCAGATCGGGTCCTGACTTCCGCGCCCCAAAAGCTGAGCGCCACCGGTTCGGAGCCCATCATCCGCAGACGTGGTCCCGCACGGCCCCCGCAGGCTTTTCCCCTTCATCCCGCCCACCTCCCCTCGCCGCCCGGCGATTCGCAGTGACGGATTGCCACGGTCGCATGGGCCCACCGAACGCATCGTTAACCATCAATTCTTAATGCCCGGTTAATGCCTTTTCGTCCGATTGCCGCGTGGGCGGCCGCGGCCGGCGGTGCCGGCTCCGCGTCGTCCGCCCGGCCGAAGTGCTGCACCCGCGCCGCTCGAGGCCGACCTTGGTGGTTGGACCGAAGAGCCATGCCCGCCGCCGCCAGGAAATTTCGCGGAAATTCCGGAAATTGGTTGCTTCCGGCGGGCCGCTGCCGTCGCGGCGCCTACGGGCGCCCGCCGTGAGGCGGAAATTCGTCCAATTCACGGCCATCGTGGGCAGCACGCCGTTCTTCCTGGTCCGGCTGCCGGGCGGGCGACCGCGGCCGTGATCCCCAGCTCCGGCAGCGCTGGCACGCCCGCCAGCGGCCGGCTCAGGCCGGCTCCGTCGATGTCCGGGGATGTCAGTTCCTTGCATTTGTTCCTATTAGATGGTAACATCATTGGCCCGGGATTTTGCTGCTCGCCAAGCCTGCCCCCGCGCTGCGCCAGTTCGGCCCGGTGTTCGGCAGCGGGTGAGCCGGGCGCGGCCCGAAAACTTTGCACCCTGCAGCAAAGGACTCGCGCCCCCATGAACCGTGAGAGCACGCTCAGCGCGCCGACGCTGGTCAGCCGGCGCAACCGCGCCCGATCGCAAAGGCCCACGACCGCTGCCCGCCTGGCAACGTCACCGGCGACCGTCCCGAAAACCAGGCAAACCCGAGAGAGCGTGCCGAATCAGAGCGTTGGCCCGCGGATGCCGCATCGAGCGCATCGGGGCGTCTCAGATCGCGACCCGGGCGGGCATCAACCCGGCAGCGCCGCCATGATCGCTCGCCAGAACCAAACAAACCCGAGAAAGCTGGCCAAAACAAAGATTTAACTTGTCGGCGGCGCCTTGATCGGCGTCATCGAGCGATGTCGAGGGTCCGATCCAGCGCCGAACCAGGGCGCCATGGCTGAAATGCCTGGCGAAGGACTTGCCGGCTGCCGCGGCGGTACCGGCGGCGGCCTCACGGCCGGTCACTGGTCCTCAGGCCGGAGCTGCCGCGCCGTCGGCCGGCGATGCCCCTCGGATCGCCATCCTGGCGGTCCCCTGCATGGCTTCGTCGGCGCCGCCGTGACTGGGGCGCTCGAATGGATCGTGACCGTCGGGTAGGCGAACTGGATGCCGGCTGCGTCGAAGGCGCGCTTGATCCGTTGCAGAGCCTCGCGCTTGATCACGAACTTGCTCGCCGGGTCTGGCTGTGAACTTGGCGCGCACCATGATGCCGTGGTCGGCCAATTGATGGATGCCCTGCGACTTCAGGGGCTCGATCAGATTCGGCCCGAGCTCCGGGTCGGCGAGCAACTCCTTGCCGATCTGCCTGATGATCGTCTTCACCCGATCGACGTCGGTGTCGTAGGTGAGCAAAATCTCCAGCTTGACGATCACCCAGTCGCGGCTGTGGTTGGTCAGCGACTTGAGCTCGCCGTAGGGGATGGTGTGGAGCGCGCCGCGGTGATGGCGCACGCGGGGCGAGCGGATCGAGATCCCCTCGACCGTGCCCTTGAGGCTGCCCGCCTCGATGTACTCGCCGACCCGGAACGCGTCGTCGAGCAGGAAGAAGACGCCGGAGACGACGTCGCGCACCAGCGTCTGGGCGCCGAAGCCGAGCGCGATGCCGACCACGCCGGCGCCGGCGAGCAGCGGGCCGATGTCGATGCCGACCGCCGAGAGCGCGATCATCACCCAGACCACGACCAGCACGGCGAGGGTGAAGTTGCGAAGAAGCGGCTTCAGCCTCCGCGCCCGCGCCGTCTCTGTCGGGCTCGATGCCGGATCGCTGGTGGCGAGGCTGCGATCGAGCGCGCTCTCGGCCAGCTGCCAGGCGACGTAGGCGACCAGCGTGGTCACCAGGATGTTGAACAGTGCGTGCGAGAAGACGGCGGCCCCCGGCGCTCCGAGCAGCCGGAGCACGTCGATGCCCCAGAACGACGGAAGCAGGATCGGCGCAACCGCGCCGAGCACGATCCGAAACGCGGGTCGGATCACGGCGACGGTGCGCCCGCGCGCGGGCAGGGCGGGCTGATCCGCGCCGAGCACCTGGGTGAGGCCGCGGCCGAAGGTCTGATCGAGCAGCGGCAAGGCCGCCGCCAGCAGCACACTCGCCACCGCCGACCAGATGCTCGACGGCCCGCGGGTCACGATGCTGGACGCCCAGAGCGCCCAGACGATCACGAGATAGAGGATCGCGAACACGTGCCACGAGCGTGCGAGGCGCAGGCGCAGCGCCGATGGCGGCCCGGCAGCGTCGCCGAGCAGCGCTGCGGCCACCAGGGGCGGCTCTGTACGATCATGACTATCAGAAGGGCAGCCATCAGCGTGCCGATGGCGAGCGCCAGGACGAGGTGCGCCTCGAGCCGCATGCCGGAAAGGATCAGAAGCGCCGCGGTCAGCCAGCCGACGCTGCCGACCGTGGCGAGCGTCACCAGCCAGCGGTGCAGGAAGCGGGCGGCTCGATCGCCAAGCGGCAGGACGCGGGCGTTCGCCCCCTCGGGGGCGAGCAGCAGACGCGAGATGAGCGCGGCGGCGAGCGCGACCAGCGTCGCGGTGACGTAGCTCAGGACGAAGGTGCGCTCCGTTGCCAGGCCGCGATCATCTCGGCAGGCCCCATCTGCGCGCCAGCCATCAACTCCGCGCTGCGCTCGCGCAGATCTTCGATCAGACGCTCCAGCTCGACCCGGTAGTCGAGGAGCAACAGCGCAAAGCCGCCGCCGCC
>JBKPDM010000009.1:0-2693 GCA_046727895.1 Pseudomonadota bacterium
ACCGATCCGGCCGCGCTCAGCGCGACCGAACTGCTCCGGCTGTACCGCACGCGGCAGCTCTCTCCGGTCGAGGCGACGCGCGCCGTGATCGCGCGGATCGAGCGCTTCGACCCGGCGGTCAATGCCTTTTGTCTGGTCGATGAGGACCGGGCACTGGCCGCGGCGCGGGCGTCGGAGGCGCGCTGGCAGCGGGGCGAGCCCTCTGGCCTGGTCGACGGCGTCCCGGCGACCACGCCCGAATTCGGCTGGAAGGCGGTGACCGACTGCGCGCTGACCGGCATTACCCGCAACCCCTGGAATACCAGCAAGACGCCGGGCGGCTCGAGCGGCGGGGCCGCCGTCGCCGCCGCCCTCGGCATGGGCGCCCTGCATGTCGGCACCGACGGCGGCGGTTCGATCCGGATTCCGGCGGGCTTCACCGGTATCTTCGGCCTGAAGCCGAGCTTCGGGCGGGTCCCTGCCTATCCGGCGAGTCCGTTCGGCACGCTCGCGCACGTCGGCCCGATCACCCGCAGCGTGAGCGACGCCGCCCTGATGCTGAATGTCCTCGCTTTGCCCGACCTGCGCGACTGGTTTGCGCTGCCCTATGACGGCCGCGACTATCGGGTCGGCCTCGAAGACGGCGTCCGCCGCCTTCGGATCGCCTTCAGCCCGACGCTCGGCGTCGTCGAGGTCGAGCCGGAGATCGCCGATCTGTTGGCTCGCGCCGCGAGCGTGTTCGAGGAGCTCGGTGCCCGCGTCGAGCTGGTCGATCCCGGCTTCGACGATCCAACCGCGATCTTCACGCCTCACTGGTACGTCGGCGCCGCCAACCTGCTCAGCAACTTCACGACCGAGGAGCGGGCGAGGATGGACCCGGGGCTGCGGGAGATCGGCGAGGAGGGCGCGCGCACGCCGCTCATGGACTACCTCGGGGCGCTCAATCAGCGCGCCGAGCTCGGCGCGCGGATGCGCCGCTTCCACGAGGCTTTCGATCTGCTGCTCACCCCGACCCTGCCGCTCGCGGCCTTCGAGGCCGGCAGGGAGCACCCCGCTCCGGACCGCCGGTCGCGCTGGATTCACTGGGCGCCCTTCAGCAACCCGTTCAACCTGACCCAGCAGCCGGCGGCATCGGTGCCCTGCGGTCTCACTGCCGCCGGGCTGCCGGTCGGGCTGCAGATCGTCGGGCCGATGCACGCCGACGATCTGGTGCTGCGGGCGGCGCGCGCCTTCGAGTCGGCGCGCCCCTGGCCACTGCCTGCCGCGCCGCGCGAACCGGGTTCGGCCTGACCCGGACGCAGACAAGCCTCGACTCGCGCCCATGGTCGGTGCGTCTGGCGCGGCACCCGCGCGCCGGCGACGTTAAGTCTTCGCAGAGTGTGCAGGCCGATCTGAGCGTCAGACGAGGACGCCGTCCGCACCCGGGCGGACGGCGGCTCTGGAGACTTTGCTCTCTCTGCGCCCGGCACCCTCCGCGGCGCTCGGCTGGCGTCGAGGAGGTCAGGAGGCTCAGCCGGGTTCGATCTGATCGAGCGTGCCAAGACGCGGGCGGTTGTGAGCGCTCCGGTAAATGACCTGCGGCTCGACGATCATCTCACTCAGGAACGGCGTGAAATCGTAGTAGACTTCGGAGATGATCGCAGTCTCGCCTTCGCGCACCTCGAAATCAGGCGGCAGACTGGGCGTGTCGCCTTCGGCGCCGAGGTGACTCGTGGCGGCGTAGGTGCCGCCGCCGCTGCGCTGCCAGGCGATGGTCGGCCCGTTGCCGTCGGGGTTGGTGATCGACGACACGATCACCACGCCGAGATCGGCAAGGTCGAACGGCTGGGCGACCTGGTCGGCGGCGGTGAAGATGTCGTTGATCTGGCTTTCGCTGATGGTATCGGCCCGCGCGACCAGATCCGAGATGGTCGTCGCGACCCGGTCCATCTTCTGATGGAGCAGGACAAAGCGGGCCATTTCGGCGCTGCCCAGCATCAAGAGGAGCAGGACCGGTACCGCCAGGGCGAACTCGACCGCGACGTTGCCCGCCGAGCACCGCGCAATTGCTCCTGCAATCCCGCCTCGGCCACGGTGCGGGCGTCGATCGCCGGCCGCGCACGATCCGATAGTCCTCGGCATGGCTCGAACTCCCGCTGACGCAGGCTCAACCGTCGAAAGGCTCGTTGCGGACGGCGATGTTGGCGCGCAGCGTGATCGCGTCACCGAAGAACATCCGGAAGAACGGGATCATGATGTTCCAGTCGTAGCTCATGCGGTAGACGACGACGTCGCCCGGACCACCCAGACCCGCAGCGCCCATGTCCGCATCCCAACTGCCGTTGCCGTTGACGTCGGTGAACGGCTCGCCTGCGTCGTACACGCCGTTGTCGTTCTCGTCCGTGAACGGCTCGGGTTGGCCGATGTCGGCAAAGTTGTGGTAGACCAGCGTATCCATCTGCAGCCTGTCGAGATCGATGATGCCGTGTGTGTTCTGGGCGACGATCTGCATGATCTGGTCGTCGCGCGAGACGCCTGGCTCGGTGAAGCCGGTGATGCCGTAGCGCGAGGCTTCCCGGGCGCTGCCCTCGAGCAGGGTCTGGACGAACATGATCCCGGAGAACTCCATGATCGCGCCGAGCATGGCCAGAAAGATCGGCGCGATGAAGGCGAACTCCATCATGGCGTTGCCGGTCTCGTCCGCGACGGCAAACCACCATCGGGACGGCTGCTGC
>JBKPDM010000010.1:0-5447 GCA_046727895.1 Pseudomonadota bacterium
GTCTCCGGGCGGACGCCGTGACGGTCATTCAGGACGCGATCCACGGTCGCGGTCGAGACCCCCGCGCGGAGCGCGATCCGGCGCGTGCCGACGCGATGCCTCAAGCCGATCTCCCTTCCCGATACCCTGATCAATAAAACATCATCCGCCAGGTTAAGCAAGTACACCGGGGCCGTGCGTGATCGCACCCCGTCTCGAACGAAAGCTTGGCATTGACTCTCAGGCGACCGCGCGTAGCATGGCTGCCAGTCTCGCTGATCAAAAATGCCGCATCAAGGGTGCGCGCTACAGGGGGGAGGCGCCCATGGCGGAAGTCGAGCCGAAAGTTCGCGTCGGTATGGTCGGCGGCGGGCCCGGTGCGGGCATCGCCGAATCGCACCGCATCGGCATGCGCATCGACGATCGGTATGTCCTTGTGGCTGGGGTGTTCTCGCGCTCGACGGAGAAGTCGCTCGAGGCTGCCCGCAAGCTCGGCGTGACGCCGGAGCGCACTTACAGCTCTTACGAGGAGATGGCGCGGGCGGAGGCGAAGCGCCCGGATGGCATCGACGTCGTCTCGATCGTCACCCCGAACGACAGCCATCACCCGATCGCCAAGACCTTCCTCGAGGCCGGCATTCACGTCATCTGCGACAAGCCGCTCACGGACAACCTCGCGCACGCGCTCGAGCTGCATCAGCTCGCCCAGGCGCGCGAGCTGATCTTCGCGCTGACCCACAACTACAGCGGTTATGCCATGGTCCGCCACGCGGGCCGGCTGGTGCGCGACGGCGCGCTCGGCGCCCTTCGGATCGTCCAGGTCGAGCACGCCTCGGGCTGGGCGGCGCACGAGGTCGACAGCAAGCAGGCGGCCTGGCGGACCGATCCCACGATCTCGGGCAAGGCGAGCGTGGTCTTCGATCTGGGCACGCACGCGCACCACCTGCTGCGCTTCGTGACCGGCCTCGAGGTCGCCGAGCTGTCCGCCGAGATGGCGACCGCGGTCGCCGGGCGGCGGGTGTTCGACGACGTGCACGTCAATCTCAGGCTCGCCAACGGCGCGCGCGGCGCGCTTTGGGCCTCGATGGCCGCGACCGGGCAGGAGCACGGCCTGCGCATCCGCGTGTTCGGCGACAAGGCCGCGCTCGAATGGCGGCACGAGGATCCGCATCATCTGACGATCCGCCATCATGGCGGGCCGGTCGCGATCTTCGCCCAGGGCGAGGCCGGGCTCTCGGCGGAGGCCGAGCGCCGCACCCGGGTCGGGCTCGGTCACCCGGAGGGCTTCCTCGAGTCCTTCGCCAACATCTACAGCGATGTCGCCGAAGCGATCCTGGAGTGCCAGCGCTCGGGCCGCCACACCCCGGCCGAGCTCGGCTTTCCGACCACCAAAGACGGCATCCTCGGCGTCAAGTTCGTCGAGGCGGTCTGTGAATCGTACGAGAACGGCGGCGCCTGGACGGCGGCATCGATCGCGCTTTGAGGCCAGAGGCGCTTTCGCCAAGAGGAAGGTCCCATGACATGAAACGCTTTGCACTGCTTGGCGCCGGCTTCATCGGCGGGGTCCACGCGAGAAGCCTCGCGGCGCATCCCGGCGTGGGCTTCGAGCTGGTCGCCGATGTCGACCAGGCGCGGGCGCGGACCATCGCCGAGCGCCATGGCGCCAAAGCGACTTCGGTCGATGCCCTGTTCGACGCCGACGTCGATGCCATCCTGATCGCCTCATCGACCAACACACACGCCGACTTCATGGAGCGCGCGGCGGGGGCGGGCAAGGCGATCTTCTGCGAGAAGCCGATCGATCTCGACGCCGAGCGCGCGCGCAAGGCCTGCGATGCGGTGGCGCGCGCGGGCGTGCCGTTCATGATCGGCTTCAACCGCCGCTTCGATGCCAGCCATGCCGCGGTCAGGGAAGCGGTCGATCAGGGCGAGGTCGGCAAGGTCGAGATCGTCCAGCTGACCAGCCGCGGCCCCGAGCCGCCACCGATCGCCTACGTCAAGGTCTCGGGTGGGCAGATGCGCGATCAGACGATCCACTTCTTCGACCTGTTGCGCTGGCTGACCAGGGACGAGCCGGTCGAGATCTACGCGATCGGCGCCGCTCTGGTGAACCCGGCGATCGGCGAGGCGGGCGACGTCGACACCTCGCTTGTCGCCATGCGCATGGCATCCGGCGCGTTCTGCCAGATCGACTCCTCGCGCCGCACCGCCTATGGCTACGACGAGCGGATCGAGGTGTTCGGCTCCGCGGGCTGCGCCGAATCCCGCCGCCAGCGGTATCGCTCGATGTCGCTCTACAAGGGCAGGAAGGTGATCGAGGACGGGATGCATGCCGGCTGGTTTGAGCGGATCGAAGCCAGCTACTACCAGGCCCTCGATGCCTTCGTCCGGCACCTGAATGGCGAGAAGGTCGAGATCCCATCGCTCGACGACGGTCTGAAGGCGCAGCTGATCGCCGACGCCGCGACCCGCTCGTTGCAGACCGGCCAGCCGGTCAAGCTTCAATCCTGAGCCGGGCCCGCGGCGTCGAGCGGTCGGGGACGTGGGAGCGGCTCTGAGAGACGCCGCCCGGGGAGGCATCAATTCGGGTTTCGATGCGCGGCGGGTCGCTCCGCGCCGATCGCCGGCAGGTTCTCGCGCAGATATATCGTGATCGGCGTCAGCGACGCGGGCGGTGTCTCGAGGATGCGCCCGTGGCGGCGCAGCAGCAGGTCGACCGCGCGCATGGCCTCGCCGTAAGGGTCCTGGTCCAGCGCAGCATCGAGGGTGCCCTCGATCAGGAGCTGCTGGCTGGTGGTCGTGAGCTCATGCGTGATGAACACCGTGCCGCGATCCCTGCCACGGCGTTTCAGCGCCTGGGCGATGCCCTGATTGCCACCCGAGATGTTATGGATTCCGGCGAGGTCGGGATGGCGATCGAGGGCCTCGAGAATCAGACGTTCGGTCGCCTCACGCCGTTCCTGACTGACCAGCGTATCGACCACCTGGCAGCCCGGATAGCGCTCACGCAGGACCGAGCGGAAGCCCATCTCGCGTTGCTCGTGGCCGATGAAGCTGTGCATCCCGGTCACGATCAGGGTCTCGCCGCCCTCGGCGCCGAGGAAGCGCCCCATCAGCTCGCCCGCGACCCGGCCGGCAGCTCGGTTGTCGCTGCCGACATAAGCGAGCCGGCCGCTCTCGGGCAGGTCGCTCGCCAGCGCGATCACCGGCATGGCGCTGCTCACGGCGCGCAGGGCCTGGTTGATCAGGGGGTGCTCGTAGGCCACGACGACCAGACCATCGGCGCCCTGGCTGACGCTCGCGATCCGCCTGGCGACGGCTTCGGGCTCGAGGCTGTCGAAATAGTGCAGCAGGCACATGACCTTCTGCACCTCGTAGGCGCGCTGCGCGATCTGGAAGCTCCGCTTGAGGTTCTCATAGTAGGGATTGGCCGGGTCCTGCATCAGGACGGCCAGGCGCAGCCAGCGCAACGGCACGTCGTCGAGGGCGCGGTCCAGCTTCAGCTTGCGCGCCGCTTCGAGGACGCGCCGCTCGCGCTCCGGACTGACGCCGCCACGGCCGTTCAGGACCCGATCCACGGTCGCGACGCTGACGCCCGCCGCGCCCGCGACATCCGCTATCGTCGACTTGCGCCGCGCCATCGTCGCCTCGCCCGCTGATGATGGAAAACCATCAAGAATCTATTCGATAGATCGAATACCGTCAACTATAGACGACGCAACGACAACCGAAGCAGGCTCAGCGTCAGGAGGGATAATCCCGTGCCTCGACCGCATCCCTGGTTGCCCGACGGCGTCCGCCTCGGGGTGGCCCCGATCTGCTGGACCAACGACGTCCTGACGGATCTCGGTGGCGACATCGCGCTCGAGACCTGTCTCGAGGAAGCGGCTGGCGCCGGCTATGAAGGCATCGAGCTCGGCCGCAAGTTTCCGCGCGATGCCGCGACGCTTCGCCCGCTGCTCAAGCGCCATGGGCTTGCGCTGGTCTCGGGCTGGTATTCGGGGTTCCTCGCCGATCGTGACGTCGAGGAGGAATGGGTTGCGGTGCAATCGCACCTGGCACTCCTGAAGGCGATGGGCGCCAAGGTCATGGTCTACGGCGAGTGCGGACGCATGCCGGGCAGCGCGCCGCTCGACGAGCCGCTCTCGCGGACTCCGGTGCTCGCCGCGGACGAGATGCCGGGCTACGCCCGGCGGGTCACGGCGCTGGCCGAGCGCCTGCACGATCAGGGCATCCGCCTCGCTTTTCATCCCCATCTGATGATGGCGATCGAGCACGCGCCCGAGATCGACGCTTTCATGGCCAAGGCCGGCCCCGCGGTCGGCCTCCTGCTCGACACCGGCCACGCGACCGCCGCCGGCATCGACTACCGGGACCTGATCGCCAAGTACGGCTCCCGCATCATCCACCTCCACCTCAAGGCGGTTCGCCGCACGGTGCTCGACGAGGTGCTGGCCAAGGATCTGAGCTTCAACGAGGGTGTCCGGCGCGGCATGTTCACGGTGCCGGGCGATGGCGACCTCGATCTTCAGCCGATCGCCGATTTCGTGCGAGGGTCCGGCTATCGCGGCTGGCTCGTGGTCGAGGCCGAGCAACCGCCCGAGCCGATACCGCCCAGCACTTACGTCAGCAACGCACGCAAGCACCTCGAACGACTCTTTGGCGGTGGAGGTCGCTGACATGACCAGGTCCCTGAACATCGGTCTGATCGGTTCGGGCTTCATGGGCCAGGCGCACGCCGACGCGATGCGCCGCGCCGCGATGCTCTACCCGAACCTCCCTGCCACGCCGCGCCTCGCCATGCTGGCGGACGTCGACGCCGCTGCAGCTGCGCGCGCCGGCGCACGCTACGGCGCCGCGCGCACGACCGGCGACTGGCGCGAGCTCGTCAGCGATCCCGAGATCGAGGTCGTCGACATCACCACGCCGAACGCCCTGCATCACGAGATGGCGCTCGCGGCCATCGATGCCGGCAAGCACGTCTACTGCGAGAAGCCGCTCTCGGTCTCGGTCGAGGAAGCGAAAGAGATGGCGGCCGCCGCCGCGCGCAAGGGCGTGAAGACCATGGTCGCCTTCAACAACATCAAGACGCCCGCGGCGCTGCTCGCCAAGCAGCTGATCGAGGCGGGCGAGATCGGCGAGCCGATCCGCTTCCGCGGCTGGTTCGACCAGGGCTTCTTCAACGACCCGGAGCTGCCCTGGACCTGGCGCTGCTCGCGCAAGGAGGCGGGCTCCGGGGCGCTGGGCGACCTCGGCTCCCACGTGGTGAGCGTCGCGCAGTTCCTGATGGGCCCGATCACGCGCGTCACCGCGCAGGCCCAGACGCTGTTCCCGCGCCGCCCCGTGCCGCAGTCCGGCTCCGGCTACGGCGCGCGTGTCGAAGGCACGAGCGTCGAATGGCGCGCGGTCGAGAACGAAGACCAGGTGCAGAGCCTGGTGCAGTTCGCGAATGGCGCGGGCGGCGTGAT
>JBKPDM010000011.1:0-34873 GCA_046727895.1 Pseudomonadota bacterium
GGGGGGGGCGGGGCGGTGGTCGTGGGGGCCTCGGCCACCGGGACGGTTCGAGCCGCCGGCGGCGTCTGGCCGGCGGCCGTGGCGAGATCGCGCTCGAGTCGCTCAACGCGCCGCAGGAGTTCGCGGATCAAAGCATCACGCTCTTGCAGTGCGCGCTGGAGGTCTTGCTTGGTCAGCGGCTCGGCAGCAACCTGCGCCCGGACCGGTGCCGACTGTGAAGATAAGCGTATGATCGCCGAAGCCAGCACAACCGCTGCATTCGTGTTCGGCCAAGGGAGAAACCGGTTGGATCGGTTATGCGGCGCTAGGGTCATACTTCCCCCAATATCTTCGGATCTTTTTGAAGTCGTAGACGATCGAAGAAGCCGATTTGCTGCGCGGCCAAAGCCACCTGGGTGCGGTTCGCCGCGTTGAGCTTCTTCATGATGCGACGAACGTGCACCTTCACCGTGGCTTCCTGGATGTCCAATTCCCGCGCGATCACCTTGTTCCGCTGCCCTGTCTTGAGCCAGTGAAGCACGCGCTGCTCGGTCGGCGTCAGACCGACCTTCTCAGTTCGCCTGGCTTCGGCGCCCTGAGGTCGCTTACGGTGCACAGGGGCGTTGATGAGCACCTCGGGGGGTATGAACGTGCCGCCCTTCTGAACGAAGCGCAGCGTCTCGATGAGAATGTCCGGATCGAGGCTGGAGGGAAAATACGCCCGCGCCCCGAGATTTAGAGCATCGACTACGGCAGACTAGTCTTCTCGATCCGATACCACCACGATTGGCACGTTCGGCAGCGCATCCCGCAGGAAAGCGAAGCTGGTCCTGAAGCCAGGACTGCGACAGGTCTGTTCTCCGGTATCGATGATGGCGAGGTCGACGGAGCCGTTCTGGCGAAGCAGGTTCTCGCGGATGTTTTCCTGCGCGACGATTTGGACAGCGAGGCCGCCCCGTTCGAGGAAGCGTGCGAGGCATTGCTCCCTCAAGGTCCGGCTAGCGATTAGAATAACTTGCGTTCCCTCAAATTCGACGGGGGCCATGGCTTCCTCCCTTGGTATGCCTGGAGCGGTTTGCCCGCAGTCTCACTAGTAGTGGTCTCCGCATGTGGCGTTTTGCCGATCTTGGCGTACGCTTCAGTTTAAATCAAGTCCTAGTTGATTTACCCCAAAGTTATGACAAATTCGCAATGCTGTATAGCCCGCTTGGCGCTGCCCCGCGCTGGGCTCGAAAACCCATCAACGGGACCTGTTTTGGTCGCTCTCGAGTTTGGTTTTCGCTAAGCTGTCACGTGATGCCGGTGTGCTCTCAGCCTTCGCCTCGAAACCGATGGCCATAGCTATGTCGTCGATCTACGTCTGCAGTCTGCTCGAGATGCCGGGCCACGTGGAGGCGCTGGGGCCGAGCCATCTGGTCTCGCTGGTGGCGCCGATCGAGCAGCCGCCCACGCCGCCCGGCATCGCCGCCGAACGCCACCTGCGGGTCGAGGTCCACGACATCAGCCAGCCCCTCGACGGCCACATCCTGCCCGAGCGGGAGCACGTCGCGCGCGTGATCGATTTCGTGCGCGCGTGGCCGGCGGACGACGGGCCGCTGCTGGTCCACTGCGTCGCCGGGATCAGCCGCTCGATGGCGGCCGCGCTGATCGCCCTCGTCGTCAAGGCGGGGGGGCGTGAGATCGAGGCGGCGGATCAGGTCCGCAAGGCCGCACCGCACGCTTGGCCAAATCAGCGTATCATCGCCCTCGCCGACGAAATTCTCGGCTGCGAGGGCCGCCTGATCGCCGCGCGCGAGGCCATGGGGCCGGCCGAGCTGACCCTGCCGACGCCGCTTGCCCGCATCCCGCTGCTCGACTGATCACCCGTTTCAGGGCGGATCGGCATTCGCCCGAAGGCGCGCTATGATCGCGCGGGCGACAAGGGGCGCGCTCGGCTTAGGGCAGGCGAAGACGATGAAGATCACGGCGATCGAGACGATCCAGCTCGGCGAGTTCCCCAATCTGCTCTGGGTCCAGGTGCACACCGACGAAGGGCTGGTCGGCCTGGGCGAGACCTTCTTCGGACCGCACGCCGTCGCCGCCTACATCCATGAGACGGCAGCGCCGCGGTTGATTGGCGAGGACCCACTGGCGATCGATCGCCATTCGCGCGCGCTGCTCGGCAATTATCTCGGCTTTTCCGGCAGCGGTGCCGAGATGCGCGGCCTCTCGGCGCTCGACCTGGCGCTCTGGGACCTCTTCGGTCAGGCGACCGGCCAACCGATCCATCAGCTCCTGGGCGGTCTGTCGCGGCCACGGATCCGGATCTACAACACCTGCGCCGGCTATCGCTATGTGCGCGCGAACGTCGGCCAGCTGACCGAGAACTGGGGGCTGCCCACCGAGCGGACGGGCGGCCCCTACGAGGACCTGGACGCCTTCCTGCATCGCGCCGACGAGCTCGCAGAGAGCCTGCTCGAACAGGGAATCACAGGAATGAAGATCTGGCCGTTCGATGTCGCGGCCGAGGTCTCGGGCGGCCTCTACATCGGCCCGGCCGAGCTCGACCAGGCGCTCGAGCCGTTCCGCAAGATCCGGCGCGCGGTCGGCGAGCGAATCGACGTCATGGTCGAGCTGCACAGCCTCTGGAACCTGCCGACGGCGAAGCGGATCTTGCGGGCGCTCGAGGAGTTCGAGCCGTTCTGGTTCGAGGACCCGATCAAGATGACCTCGGCGGACGATCTGGCCGAGCTCGCCGCCTCGACCCACGTGCCGATCTGCGCGAGCGAGACGCTCGCGACGCGAAGCGCCTTCCGCAAGCTGTTCGAGCGCAACGCGCTTGGCGTCGCGATGCTCGACCTCAGCTGGGCGGGCGGGCTCTCGGAGGCGCGCAAGATCGCCGCCATGGCCGAGACCTGGCATCTGCCGGTCGCTCCGCACGACTGCACCGGGCCCGTGGTCTATACCGCCTCGGTGCACCTGTCGCTGAATGCGACCAACGCGCTGATCCAGGAGAGCGTGCGCGCCTTCTATACCGGCTGGTACAGGGAGCTGGTGACCGAGTTGCCGGCGATCGAGCAGGGCTATGTCTATCCCATGAGCGGCCCGGGCCTCGGCACGCGGCTGCTGCCTGACGTCCTGAAGCGCAAGGACGCTTTGGTCCGGCGCAGCCAGGCCAATTGAGCCTGCGAACGGTCTCGTTGATCTCGATCGCGCGCTTGGGTCCGGCCTCGTTGGGGAGGGAGCGATGATTGGTGAAGAGGCCGTCGCCTTCTATCGTGAGAACGGCTACCTCGTGGTCGCCGACGTGCTGAGCGCAGCGGAGGTCGAGGAGCTCCGCCAGGTGACCGAGGAATTCGTCGAGAAGGCGCGCGCGGTCAGGACGCACGACGACGTCTACGACCTCGAGGACAGCCACTCGTCGCAGGAGCCGCGGGTGCGGCGGATCAAGTCGCCGGACCGGTGGCATCCCGCCTACGCGCGGATGGTCGCCCACCCGAAGATCCTGGACGTGCTGAAAGCGCTCTGGGGTCCCTCGGTCCGCTTCGATGTGAGCAAGCTCAACCTCAAGGCCGCGGGCTACGGCGCGCCGGTCGAGTGGCATCAGGACTGGGCGTTCTACCCGCACACCAACGACGATCTCGCCGCGGTCGGCATCATGCTCGACGAGGTCGACGAGGCGAACGGTCCGCTCATGGTGATCCCGGGCACCCACCAGGGGCCGATCTTCGACCACCATGCCGCTGGCGTGTTCTGCGGCGCCATGGATCCGGCGCGGGGCGAGGTGGATTTCGCGCGGGCCGTCAAGCTCACGGGCTCGGCGGGCTCGATCACCGTGCACCACGCGCGCACCGTGCACGGCTCGGCGCTCAATACCTCAGGCCGGCCGCGCCGGCTGCTCCTGCACCAGTACCGCGCCGCCGACGCCTGGCCGATCCTGGGCGTTCCGGACTTCGCGCAGTATCGCGGCCAGCTGCTGTGCGGTGAGGACACGCTCGAGCCGCGCCTCGAGAAGGTGCCAGTACGCCTGCCCCTGCCGCCGGCCACGCACCAGGGCTCGATCTACGAGAACCAGCGCACCCGCCAGAGCCGCTACTTCCCGACCGCCGAGGAACTCGAGCCGCGGATATCACCCCTCTCGCGGAACGATTGATTCCCGCTTCTAGAGCTGCGATGGATAGTTGCTGCTTCAGTTGAGCGATGGATAGGGAAGATGGCGTCGCGAGAAAACTTGGAGGATTGGGTCTGCGAGGCCCTTGACCATCATGGCGGTGAGGCGTCCGTGCTGGAGGTGTCCGAGTACATTTGGGCCAAGCATGAGGACGAACTCCGTGCCTCGGACAGCTTGTTTTACAGTTGGCAGTACGACATGCGATGGGCGGCCAAGAGGCTACGGGACAAAGGTCGGCTCGCAGCCGCTGACATTTCTCCACGCGGAATTTGGACCCTGAGAGGCTAGGCCACCCCACGTGGACTAGACTGTCGATCCACGTTGGTAATCGCTGCCTACTGGCAGATGACGTTGAGGAGCGCCTGGCGGCGCTCGGTGCGGACCGCGTGCAGGGCGCGCTCGAGGGCCGCGGGCAGGTCGGCGGCCCGCTCGACCCGCTCGCCGTAGCCGCCGCTCGCCTGGGCGACCATCTCGAAGCGGGGCGAAGGCTCGAGCGAGGAAAGCGGCATGCGGTTGCTGCGCACGGCGTGGCCGTCAGGGTAGACCGCGGCGGTCGACTTTTTGACCGCGTTCCAGACGCCGTTGTTGAAGACCAGGGTCAGGACCGGCAGGCCCTGCGCCTCGGCCAGCTGATGGCAGGCGACGGGATTGGCGAACATGTAGGAGCCGTCGCCGACCGCGGCGACCACCAGGCGATCGGGGCAGGCGAGCTTTGCGCCGAGCGCTGCCGGCAGCCCCCAGCCTAGGCCGCCCGCGAGCGAGTGGCTGAAGTAGCAGCCCGGCCGGGTGAAGTTGAGCTGGGCCGGGTCGCAGCCAAGCTCATTGAACACCATGGCATCGTCGTCCTTCGCCTGATCGAGGCAATGGCTGATCCAGGCCTGGGTCATGGGCTCGGCGCGGCCGGCCTCGGCGGCGGCTGCAAGCGCCGCCCGCCGCTCGCGGTTGTGCGCTTCGATCCGCAGGCGGCGGGCCTCGATCGCCGGGCTCGAGGCTGCGGGCTCGAGCGCCGCCTCGAGCGCCTCGAGCGTCGCGGTGATGTCGGCCGCGATCGCGACCGTGGCCGGAAAGCTGCGCATCGGCAGGTTTGAGAACAGCGGATCGGGGCCTACCTGGATCACCGGGCAGTCGGGCGGCAGCGCGTGGCGCTGCGGCAGCCAGGGCACCATCGCGTCCAGGACCAGGACCGCGTCGGCCTCGGGCAGCCACGGGCCAACGTCGAAGCCGACGTGCAGCGGGTGCTCGGTCGAGAGCGAGAGGCGGGACGGCCAGAACTCGACCACCGGGATCGCGAAGCGCGAGGCGAAGTCGGTAAGAGCGGCGAAACTCCGCTCGCTGCCATCGCCCCGTCCGCAGATGATCAGCGGCCGCTCGGCCCCGGCGAGGATCGCCGCGGCCTCGGCGATCGCCTCGGGGGCTGGGGCAGGGTCTGCCGATGCACGCAGGCGCGGCGTCGCCGAATATTGGAAATCGGTCATCGGCGCGGCCAGCGCCTCGCGCGGCAGGCTGAGGTAGACCGGGCCCTGGGGCGGGCTCATGGCGATCGCGAGCGCCCGGTCGACGATCCGCTCGAGCTGGTCGCCGAAGCGCAGCTCGTAGTCCCACTTGACGTACTCGCGCAGCATGCCGCCCTGGTCGTACATCTCCTGACCCCAGTGGATCGGTAGGTCGCGCGAGCCGAGCCGGCCGGCCTCGGTGACCGGCGTCCGGCCGGAAGTGAACAGGATCGGCACGCCGTCGCGGGCGGCATTCAAGAGGCCCATGAGCGCGTTCGCCATCCCAACGTTGACGTGGACCATGACCGCCTGCGGCCGGCCGGTCGCGAGGTAGTAGCCGTGCGCCATGCCGACCGCGACCGTCTCGTGCGGGGCGGCGAGCGGCTCGGGCATGGCGAGCCCGGCGGTGGCGCCGCGGGCGAGCGCCTCGATGATCGGCGCGAAGTCAGTGCCGGCATTGGCGAACAGCCAGTCGACGCCGCGCGCCTTGATCAGCGTCAGGTAAGCTTCGGCGTCGGTCTGGACCGCGCCTTCGGTCTCGGCCATATGTCCCAGAGCCTCCCTGCAGCAAAATGGTAGGGACGGCGGGACTCGAACCCGCACGGCCTTGCGGCCATCGGATTTTAAGTCCGATGCGTCTACCGGTTCCGCCACGTCCCCCGATGCCCCCTGCTTATCACAAAGCCGCCGCCGGTCCCACGTTCTCGACGCCAGCGCCTGATCTCGACGACTGCGCTTGCGAACGCAATCCTCCCAGCTCATTCACTCGCCCGCGCGACCTGACTGCGAACGCTCCGGGCGCAGCGCGGCCCATTCGAGGAGGGCGTCGAGGGCAGGGCACATCGCCTTGCCCCAGTCGGTCAGATCGTATTCAACCTTGGGCGGCACCTGGGGATAGACGGTGCGGCTGACGACACCGTCGCGTTCGAGTTCGCGCAGCTGCTGGATCAGCATCTTCTGCGAGACGGCCGGAACGGCCTTCTCCAGCTCCGAAAAGCGCAGGGTGCCGCGCGCGAAGAGATGGAAGATGATGACCATCTTCCAGCGCCCCTCCAGGATCCGAAACGCGCCCTCGACGCCGCTCGCCGCCATGTCGGGCGTCACGTCGCCGAGCTTACCCATGGGTGAGTACCTTACTTTTCTGTCTGTTCTTGCCATTCCTGCAGTATAAAGCACATGCTCTCGCTCATCGCAACCGATTTGGGAGATAGGCATGAAGCCCGACCTGCCCGACGTTCTCGATCGATACTTCGCGGCGCAGAACGATCACGACATCGACGCGATGGTCGCCTGCTTCGCAGCGGACGCCGCCGTGCGGGACGAGGGCCGCGACCTCGTCGGCACCGACGCGATCCGTGCCTGGAAAGAGGAAACCAGCGCGAAGTACCGCATCGCGGCGGAGCCGCTCGAGAGCCGCGTCGAGGACGACCGGACGATCGTCATCGTGAAGGTGTCGGGCGCTTTTGATGGCAGTCCGGCGAACCTGACCTACCGCTTCGCCTTGACCGACGACGGTCGGATCGCCGCGCTGGAGGTGCGCTGACGAGGACTCTTTCGCGCCCGCTGGTCGCCCCGGACTCTCGTCGCGCTGGTGGGGCATCGGTTGGCGCGAGCGCGCACGACCGGGCATGGCGTCCCAATTTGACCGTCGACAGGCGCCCATGCGCTCACCCGGCGTTGATCGGGTTCACGGAACTGGCCATGCTGCGGCGCGATCGTCTGGTTTTGGGGCCGCCGATGGATTGCGCGGAGTTCGAGGCCGAAGTCGGGGCCGCGCTCGTGCGGCTGGGGCTCGCGCGCCCAGGCGAGCGGCTGCGCTTTGCGCGCCTGACCGGCGGCGTATCGTCGGACATCTGGCGGGTCGAGCTCGCCGGGGGACCGGTCTGCGTCAAGCGGGCGCTCGCCAAGCTCCGGGTCGAGCAGGACTGGTTCGCGCCGGTCGAGCGCAATGCCTACGAGGCGGCCTGGATGGAGCGGGCGGCGGCGGTCGTGCCCGAAGCCGTGCCGGCGCTCCTCGGCCAGGACGCGGCGAGCGGCGTGCTGGTCATGGCCTATCTCGATCCTGCGCGGCACGCCCTATGGAAGACAGAGCTGCGTGATGGCCGGGCCGACCCGGAGGTCGCGCGGGCGGTCGGCGATCGTCTGGTGCGGATCCATACGGCCACGGCCGACGATGCCGAGGTTGCGGCGCAGTTCGGGACCGATCGGATCTTTTATGACATCCGACTGGAGCCCTACCTGGTGGCGGCCGCGCGCGCTCATCCCGACCGGGCCGGCGCGCTCAACCGGCTGGTCGAGACGACCAGGGCGACCCGCCGGGCCCTCGTGCATGGCGACGTCAGCCCGAAAAACATCCTGATCGGCCCGCGGGGGCCGGTGTTCCTCGACGCCGAGTGCGCCTGGTATGGCGATCCAGCCTTCGATCTGGCCTTCTGCCTGAACCATCTGCTGCTGAAATGCCTCTGGACGCCGCGCGCGCAGGCCGAATTCCTGCGCTGCTTCGATGTCCTCGCGTCGACCTATCTGGCGGGGGACCTCTGGGAGCCGCGGGATGCGCTGGAGCTGCGCGCGGCGCGGCTGCTGCCAGGGCTGTTTCTCGCCCGGGTCGACGGCAAGTCGCCGGTAGAGTACCTGACCGAGGAGGCAGATAAGAATAAGGTGCGCAGGGTGGCGCGGGCGCTCCTCGCGCGGCCGGTCGAGCGGCTCGGCCAAGTGCGTGCGGCCTGGGCGGAGGAGCTGGAGGCTTGAGCAGAACCGAGATCGCCTCGGTGCATGGCCGGCGGGTCTGGGATTCGCGCGGTCGACCGACCGTCGAGGCCGAAGTGCAGCTCAGGTGCGGTGCCACGGGTCGGGCGATCGCCCCAGCCGGCGCCTCGACCGGCTCCGGCGAAGCGCTCGACCGGCGCGATGGCGGCCAGCGCTTCGGCGGCCACGACGTGCGCCGCGCAGTGGCGGCCGTGAACGACGACATCGCTCGCATTGTCATAGGTTTGGATGCGGCAAATCAGACGGAAGTTGATGCACGGCTGATTCCGCTCGACGGCACGGCGAACAAGACGCGGCTCGGCGCCAACGCGACCATCTCGGTCTCCATGGCGGTCGCGCATGCGGCGGCCGCCGCGGCGGGCGTGCCGCTCTGGTGCTATCTCGTTCGGGATCATGGCCCTGCCTTGCCGCTGCCGGAGATTCAGATATTTGGCGGCGGAGTGCATGCCGGGCGCCGGGTCGACATCCAGGATTTCATGGTGGTGTGCCCGGGAGCTTCAAGCTTCGCCGAGGCGCTCGATTGGACGGCCGAGATCTATCTTGCCGCCGGGCGCCTGATGGCCGAGACGGGCAGGCTGAGCGGCGTCGCGGACGAAGGCGGCTACTGGCCGGAGTTCGCTACCAACGAGGAGGCGCTCGAGATGCTCGTTCGGGCGATCGAGCGGGCGGGCTTCACGCCGGGCGAGCAGGTGGCGATCTCGCTCGACGTCGCGGCCTCGGAATTTGGCCGAAACGGCCTCTACAGGCTTGGCCTCGAAGGCCGCGAGCTGGACAGCGAGGGGCTGATCGTCCTGCTCATGGGCTGGCTCGAGCGCTATCCGATCGTCGGGGTCGAGGACCCGCTCGCCGAGGACGATCTCGACGGCTTCACGGCATTCACCCGCGCGGTCGGCGACCGCATCCAGGTGGTTGCCGATGACCTCACGGTGACCGACGCCGTGCGGGTGCGCAAGATGGCCGAGCTCAAGGCGGCGAACACGCTCCTGGTCAAGCCGAACCAGCGCGGCACTCTCAGCGAGGCCAAGGCCGCGCTCGATGCCGCCCGGGCCACCGGCTGGCGGACGATCGTCTCTGCCCGCTCGGGCGAGACCGAAGACGTGACCATCGTCCACCTCGCGGTCGGCTGGGGCGCCCCTCAGCTCAAGGTCGGCTCCTTCGCCCGCTCGGAACGCATGGCGAAGTGGAACGAAGGCCTGCGGATCGAAGAAGCGCTTGGCGCGACCGCCCGCCTCGCCCGGCCGTTCGGCGGCGGCTGACTTTCGCGCCTCGGCAGCGAAGATCATGCACCGGGAACCACGCCTTGGCGGAGTCGAAGCGATTGGCAGGCGAAAAATCGAAGCAGCGGCGCTATTTTGAGTGGTAATGGGGGCTGATGCCTGGGCGAGGAGGCGATGATGCCGAGTGTGATTGATGCCGCGCAGAACTGCGCTGCCGCGGCGGCCTGCCTGCGGCAGGCGGGCATCACCACGGTGATCCGCTACTATTCGGAATTCACCCAACTGCCGGGCAAGCGCCTCACCCGGGCGGAGGCTGCGGCGCTCGGGGCAGCCGGACTCCGCCTCGGCGCGGTCTACCAGGACGCCCAGAACGCGCCCCAGCACTTCAGTCTCGCGCGCGGTCTGGCCCGCGCCGCCTACGCCTATCGCTACGCCGAGGCGACGATCGCCCAGCCGCCCGGCTCGGCGATCTATTTCTCGGTCGACTTCGACGCGAGCGCGGCCGAGGTCGAGGCCGTCGTGCTGCCGTTCTTCCGTGGCGTCGCGCAGGCGTTCGATACGGCGAGCGGCGGCGAGCCCGACTACAAGGTCGGCGTGTACGGCTCGGGCCTGGTCTGTCGGCTGGTCCTCGATGCGGGTCTCGCCGCCTGCGTCTGGCTCGCGGGCGCGCGCGGCTGGCAGGAGACGGCGCAGTTCGACGCCTCGGGGCGCTGGCACCTCAAGCAGAATCCCGAGAGCACGCTCTGCGGGCTGTCGGTCGACACCGACGAGGTCAATCCGCAGCAGCCCGACTTCGGCGCCTTCGTCCCGGACCAGACGCTGCTGCCGCCGGAGGGCGGTCTCTATCGGGTCACCGCCCGCGCCGGCCTCCGGCTCCGGGCAGGACCCTCGACGGCGTTCGACGTCATTGACCTCCTGGGCTTCGGCCGCGAGGTGCACGTCCTCACTCAGACCGGGGATTGGGCCAAGATTGACCTCGAGGGCGATGGCAGGGTCGACGGCTTCGCGTACATGGCGTTTCTGGACCCGGTCGCCTGAGCCGCGGCGGGCCGCCGGTTCGCCGGGCGGATCGCGAGCTTTCCTTGTGCCATTGGATGGAGGCATCAAAATGGTCAGAGCCCGAGGGAGAAGCCGATGACCGAAGCCGCAGGCACGACCGACTGGCGCCATCATGGCGTGCGCATCGTCAAAGCAGCCGAGCTCGACTTCAACACGCCCCAGACGCAGGGCATGACCCGTGCCGCGGCGATCAATTTCGCCAAAGCGGGCGCCAGCAAGCTCTGGGCCGGCACCGTGTCGGTGCAACCGAACGCCAAGACCGGGGCGCATCACCACGGCCACCTCGAGAGCATCATTTACGTGGTCAGGGGCCGCGCGCGGATGCGCTGGGGCGAGCGGCTGGAGTACGTCGCCGAGGCCGATGCCGGCGATTTCATCTACGTCCCGCCCTACGTGCCGCACCAGGAGATCAACGCACGGACCGACGAGCCACTGGAATGCGTGCTGGTGCGCAGCGATCAGGAGCCGGTGGTGATCAACCTCGAGATCGAGCCGGTTGAGCCGCCCGAGGAGGTCCGCTGGATCGACCCCAATCATCCGCAGGGGTGATCGGGCCGGTCAAGCTGTAGCGCCAGGGAGTTTTTCGGCTCCCTGATCTCAATCACCGACTGACGCGAAAGATGGCGGAGGAGGTTGCCATGGCCCAGAGTCGGATGGACCACTGAGGCGGGCACGGTCGCGACTAAGGTTGGCGAAAGGTCAACCGGACAGCGTTGGACGAGGCCCGGCCACCACCGTCAGATCAGTGCGAAATGCGGAGCCGGGCCTACACTACTCCTTCGGCGGCAGCGGTGTGGTGGTGCACCATCAGCCACTGGTCACCCGACTTCTCGAACACGCTGGTCGCGAGCAGCGTCTCCGAGGCCTCCTCACCCGAGCTCAGACGGCCCTTGAACTACTACTCCCCCGTCACCCAGGCCATGTTGCCGCTGGCGCGCACGTGGGGTTGCGGCATGCTGACCGAGATGTCGGCGAACAGCTGGAACAGGCCCTGCCAGCCCGCGCTCACCGCCTCCCAACCTTCGTCCATGGGCCGCCCCGGATGGATGGCCCGCACGTACGGCTCATGCGCCCAGATGGCATCCATCTGAACCAGATCGCGAGCGGAGGCCGCCTCATAAAACGCCCGATTGGCAGCTTCGACGGCCGCCACGTCGCCGGCCCCCTGTGCGCCCGCGCCGCGATCGCCGAGCACCACGATATCCGTCACGAGCACGAGCATTCTGATCATTTGAGACATCAAATCCTCCGCTGCCAGATTTCGCGAGCGGGCGAGGCGCTCCACCTGTTCGTGCGCAACGCGTCCCAATGAGCCGCAATGCCGAGCGCCTGTCACGTCGGCTCTTGATCACAAATCGCAGGCGACATCGCTGTCACCTCCGGTCTGGTCGAATCCGAGCTTGCGCGAAATGCCGCCGAACATAGTCGCCCGGTTCGAAACCAGCCTATGCCTGATCCATGAGCCTGCCAATCCGAAAGCATTCCGCAGTAGCTCCGCAGTTGAGCGCTAACGTGCCTCATGGGTGGTAGTCGCCGACCCAGCCGCTGCCCATGGTCGCGATGCGCACGCTCCGACGACCTCCTGTCCGGCCGGGCTCCGATCATCCCGGCGCACGGTCAGCCGGGCCACTCGCCGGCACCTCCTGGAGGCGATGGCCGAGGGACACCACCAGGGCGAGTGCCAGGCACATCGACGCGCTGAGGGGGCGAAACGCCTCGACCTCGGCCTCGACGACCTCGAAGCTGACCGTGGCGAAGCGAACCAGCGGGCTGAGCGGGCTGTCGGTGATCGCAAGCACGGGTACGCCTCGCTCATGGCAGCGTCGGACCAGCGCCAGCACTTCCGGCGAATAGCTGCGAAAGCTGACCGCGAGCAGAACGTCGGCCGGATCGATGCCGCGGGCCTGCTGCTCGAGCATGCCGCCGACGCTGTCGAGGAGATGCGAGTGCCGTTCGAGCTGGCTCAGCAGATAGCTGAGATAGGCGGCGACGGGGAACGCGCGCCGCTGCGCCGCCACGTAGATGATGTCGGCGGCGGCCAGCAGATCGAGCGCTCTGTCCAGGCGCTCCGAGGGCAGATCGCGGCGCAGCCGGTCCAGGGCTTCGATGCTGGCGGCGGCGAACTCGTCCAGCACACGCAGCGGCACTCGCCCGTCCGCCCGCACGCGCCGGTCACGCAGGCCACGGATCCGGTCTCTGTAACTCGGCGCGCGTTCGACCAGGCGGGCGCGGAACAGGCGTTGCATCTCGCTGAAGCCCTCGAAGCCCAGTGCCTTGGCAAAACGGATCAGGCTGGAAGGGGGGACGCGCGCGCGGTCGGCGAGAACGGCGATGGTCTCCAGCGCCACGTCGTCGGGGTTGGTCAGGGCATATTCGGCGACCTGGCGGAGGCGCGGGCTCAGGCCCTCATAATGGTGGCCAATCGCTCGTTGCAGGCTTTCGAAACTATCGGGCGGCGCCATCGCCCGCGCCGCTTCGCCGGCCGCTCCCGGATACCGCATATGAGCCCGTCCTGCATCGCCCGGATGACGGTGAAGCTAGAAAACTCACGACCGATTGTATGCGCTTTTCTGCGCCAGGCCCACGACTTTGGGCCGGCGATCTCCCCGTCGGGAGGTCTCGTTAAGGCTTCGTCAACCACGCGCACCGAAGCTCGCGCTGGCGCGCGAGGGGGCCCGCTGGGAATTGCTGAGAGGTATCGGGTGTGTTCATCACCGCATTTCTGATCCAGCTCGGCCTGCATGGCCTGACTGGCGTGCTCGCCTTCCTGCTCGGGTCGAGCCGTTCGTCGCTCGATGCGATGGCACCGGGGAGCCCGATCTACGCCGGCCTGCTTCTGGTGGCCGCGATGGCGGCCGCCGCGCTTGGCGCCCAGTCCGAGATGCGGCGGCGCCGCGCTCACACGCACGAGCGCCAGGCGCGACGCGTTGCCGAGGCGCGGGTCGATCATCTGGCGCGACACGACGCGCTCACCGGGCTGCCCAACCGGAGCGCCTTTCTCGAGCGGCTGCATGCGGTGATCGGCGGAAGGAGACGAGGCGACCGGATGGCGGCCGTGCTCTGTGTCGATCTTACCGGCTTCAAGGCCATCAACGACACCCTTGGCTGCGCCGCAGGCGACGTGCTGCTGCGCCATACCGGCGCGCGGCTGCTCGCGATCCTGCGTGAGACCGACATGCTGGCCCGCATGGGCGCCGACGAGTTCGCGATCGTCCAGAGCGAGACCGAGGCGCCGCGCGCCGCCGCGGCCCTTTGCGAGCGGCTCCTCGCGGTCCTGGCCGAGGAGCCGTTCGATCTCTGTGGTCATCTGACCAGCGTGAGCGCCCGGATCGGCGTCGCGGTGTTCCCCGGTGACGGTGTTCAGGCGGAAGAGCTGCTTCAGCACGCCGGCCTGGCGCTCGGCCGGGCCAAAGGGGAGCAGGCGCGTGCCTACCGCTTCTTCGAGGAAGCGATGGACAGCGAGCTGCGGGAACGCAAGGCTCTCGAGCACGATCTCGTTCTCGCCTTAGAGCGCCATCAGCTCGAGATCGACTATCAGCCGCAGTTCGACATCGGCGCGCGCCGCATGGTCGGCGTCGAGGCCCTGCTGCGCTGGCAGCACCCCGAGCGGGGACGACTCGCGCCCGATCGGTTCATTCCGCTTGCCGAAGACAACGGCATGATCCTGCCGATCGGGCGGTGGGTGCTCGAGCAGGCCTGTGCGCAGTTGGTCCGCTGGCAAGGGCAGGGGGCGCGCGATCTGCGTCTGGCGGTCAACCTCTCGCCGGTCCAGTTCCGCGATCCCGATCTCGCCCGGGTCGTCAAAGACACGCTCGAGCGAAGCGGTCTGGCCGCGCAGCGCCTCGAGCTCGAGATTACCGAGCGCGTTCTGATGGAGGATACCGGCGCCAACCTCCGAACCCTGCACGAGCTGAAGCGGCTCGGCGTCCGCATTTCGATCGACGACTTCGGTGTCGGCCACTCCTCGTTCAGCTATCTGCGCCGCTTCCCGTTCGACGACATCAAGCTCGACCGCTCCTTCGTCGGGGCGCTCGAGCACGACGCCAGCGCCGCCGCGATCGTCCGCGCCACGCTCAGCCTCGGCCGCAGCCTTGGCCTCGATACCATCGCCGAGGGGGTCGAAAGCGTCGAACAGCTCAACCTGCTCGGCGCTGAGGGTTGCCGTCTGGCGCAGGGCTACTACTTCAGCCCGCCGGTCCACCCTCGCGAAATCGACGCCTTGGTTGAAGCCGGGACGGCGACGTCGGCCGCCGCTTCTGAACCGGATCACATGCAGAAAAACGCGTCATATCATTAGGTTCTCTGATATTATTGAACGTTTGTCGCAATCTGTTGCCGGTCATCGGTAGCCCGCCCCAGCGTAGGTTAAATTTTTAGTTGAAGATTTCAACCAATAGGAATAACATCGTCATCAACCTGTGATTTGGGGAAGTCGCGAGACTTCATCCTTTACGCGAAGCGAGCGCCCGGCAGCCGAGCGTGCCGGCTTCTTGGGGTGGTGTCAGATGGCTCCTTCTCTGGCAGCTGATCGGGTCGTTGAATCAACCTACGGACCGGTTGAGCAACCCATGCCGCCAGGGTGGCGGCGCCGGCCGCGCCTGAACGGGCAAAACGCAGCCGCGCGTGCGCCGAGTTTCGACAGTCTGGCAATAGGCGGTCCGCTCACCGCGGCCTTCGTGGGGCTGATGCTGGCCGACGTCAAGCCCGGCTCGGGCGGTGCGGTGGATGAGCATCAGACCGAAGCGGGCGCTGTCCGAAGCTCGCCAGGCGGGGAGACCGCGATCGGCTCCGATCAGGCACGAAGCGCCGCTGTCGCTGAGTTGAATGCTGCCGCCCACGGGCCCGCGGCGGGCGATGGGGCAGGCACAACCGAACAGCTCACGCCCGATCCGGCAACGGTGGCCGGCGATCCGCTGCCGGCCGAGGCGCACGCCGCCGCAACGGCACTCGACGTCCCTGCGCCGGCGACCGGGGTATCGGCCGCTGTGGATGCCAAGGCGACCCTCGTCGCCGGGGCCACGCTCAGCATGACATCGATCAGTCTCAATCTCGACCCTCTCGGCGAAGGCTCGGCGGACAGCGCGGGCCACCCCGGGTCGATCGGCGCGGTCATCACCGGGAGCGCCGGCAACGACGTCATTCAGGGCACAGAGGGCGACGATCATCTGAGTGGCGGCGCCGGCAACGACGTCATCCTTGGCTATGGCCGCTGGCGACGACCGCCTGAGCGGCGGCACAGGTGAGGATCAACTGGACGGCGGCAGCGGCAACGACTGGCTCCTCGGCGGTGCCGGCAACGATCAGCTGTTCGGCAATAGCGGCCGGGACCGGCTCGACGGCGGGACGGGCAACGATCTGGTCGACGGCGGCACCGGCGCCGATCGGATGGAGGGAGGCACCGGCGACGATCGCCTGCTGGTCGACAATCTGCACGACGTCGCCCTGGACACCGGGCACGGACCGGACGGCGGCGGCACCGACACCCTTCAGGTTGACGACGGCTTTGCCGCCAGCCTGGCGGCCGCGGGCCGCCCGACTGACGTCACCTTGATGTTCAGCGATGATCTCGGCAGCGCGCTGCCCGAGGCCGCGCACGCCTACACCCAGCAGGTCGCGCCCGGCATCGAGAACGTGATCCTGAGCGGCTCGACCAATTACGACGTGATCGGCGACAGCGCCGCCAACCAGATCACCGGCAACGCGGGTGACAATGCCCTCTTCGGCGGCGCCGGCAACGACCTGCTGAGCGGGGGGCTGGGCAACGACCACCTCGACGGCGGTGCCGGCAACGACCTCCTTCAGGGTGACGCCGGCGACGACATCCTGGCCGGCGGCCTCGGCGACGATCAGCTGTACGGCGGCGACGGCAACGACATCCTGGCCGGCGGCACCGGCGCCGATCAGCTCTACGGCGGCGCCGGCGACGACGCCTTCATGATCGGCCTGAACGATATTGCCGTCGACACGGTGTTCGATCACGAGGGCAGCAACCAGTTGACCCTGGACGGGTTCGATGGCGGGACGCTTCAGACCGCGCTGGTCGGCGACGACCTCTACGTCCTGCTCAACAACAATCCGATCGCCGTGGTCAGTGACTATCAGGGGCACGAGGAGGCTTGGGCGGGGATCGACACCGGGCAGGGGGTAGTCCCGTTCGACGATCTGATGGCGCACCCGACCCCCTCGGTGCCGCCGCCGGCCAGCGCCAGTCCATCGTCGACCGCAGGTCAGGACGATCTGCTCAGCGCTTACCTGAGCAGCCCCAGTCATCTGGGCGGGGCGGGGGCGGATCAACTCGTCGGCACGAATGCTGCGGACTGGCTGAGCGGGCTCGCCGGCAACGATCACCTGCAGGGCGGCGCCGGCAATGACAGCCTGGAAGGTGGCGCGGGCAGCGACCGGCTCGAGGGTGGCGCCGGCGACGATCGCTATCTGTTCACATCCGGCGAGTCGGGCTTTGACACCATCCACGACACCGAGGGCTCCAATGTCGCCGAGCTGCACGGTTTCGGCGGGGCGAAGGTGCAGGGCGTGATCTCCGGCCAGAATCTGATCGTCGTGGCTGCCAACTCACCGCTGTTCACGGTCGAGAATTTCGTCGGCCATGAGCAGGCCTTCGCCGGCGTGCAGACGGACCAGAGCTTCGTGCCGACCGACGACCTCTTCAGCCATACCTAAGCCAGCGGCGCCCGCAGCGCCGCCGAGCCGGCGGTGACCGCGGTCAGCAGCGCCGCGGCGGGTGGCAGCAGCTGGCCGATATAGAAGCGGGCGTCGGCCAGCTTCGCCTCCGTCGTCGGACCATCCAGTTGGCGCGCGACGCGCGCCGCGCGGGCGAGCAGGAATCCGCCGAGCGTGGTCGCGAACATCCGCAGATACGGCGTCGCACCCGCGAGCCCGGCATCGGCGTCGTTGCCATGGTCGGCCTGCAGCCAGCGCGTCGCCTCCTCGAGCGCCTCGAGGGCCGAAGCGAGTTGGCGACAGAGTTCATCCAGGCCGGCGGCCGCCAGCCCCTCGAGCTCGACCTTCAGCTCCTCGAACAGCGCCCAAGGCAGCCGGCCGTCCGCCATCTTCAGCTTGCGGCCGACCAGATCGAGGGCCTGGATGCCGTTGGTGCCCTCGTAGATCAGGGCGATCCTGGCATCGCGCAGATGCTGGGCGATCCCGGTCTCTTCGATGTAGCCCATGCCGCCGTGGACCTGGAGTGCCGTCGACGCGATCTCGAAGCCGAGATCGGTGCACCACGCTTTGACCAGCGGCGTGAGAAGCGCGAGCCGGCCTGCCGCGGCGGCCCGCGCGGCCGGGTCGGGCTCACGGTGTGCGCGATCGAGAGCGGCGGCGGCCGAATAGGCGAGCGCCCGCATCGCGCCGATCTGGGTCTTCATGGTCATGAGCATCCGCTGCACGTCGGGATGCTCGATGATCCTGGCCGCGTGCTCGGTGCCATCATCGCGCCGCCGGCCCTGCACCCGCTCGCGCGCATAGGCGAGCGCCGCCTGATAGGCGCGCTGGGCGATCGCGAGGCCCTCGAGACCGACCTGGAGCCGGGCGTTGTTCATCATCGTGAACATTGCGGTCATGCCGCCCTGCTCCTCGCCGACCAGGTAGCCGATCGCACCGTCATTGTCGCCGAACGACATCACGCAGGTCGGGGCTGCGTGAATCCCGAGCTTGTGCTCGAGGGAGACGCAGCGCAGATCGTTCGGCGCCCCGAGCGAGCCGTCCTCATTGACCAGGAACTTCGGGATCAGGAAGAGCGAGATGCCCCTTGTGCCGGGCGGGGCGTCGGGGGTGCGGGCGAGCACCATGTGGATGATGTTCTCGGTGTAGTCGTGCTCGCCATAGGTGATGAAGATCTTGGCGCCGCGGATGCGGTAGTGATCGGCCTCGGGCACCGCCCGGGTCTTGAGCGCGCCGACATCGGAGCCCGCCTGCGGCTCGGTCAGGCACATGGTGCCGGTCCACTCGCCGCTGACCAACTTGGGCAGATAGCGCGCCCGCTGCTCGTCCGTGCCATAGTTGAGCAGCAGCTCGACCCCGGCTTGGGTCAGGATCGGGCAAAGAGAAAACGAGAAATTGGCGCTGTGCCACATCTCCCAGACCGCGGCCGCCACGGTCCAGGGCAATCCCTGTCCGCCCCATCGCTCCGGGAAAGGCAGGCCGTGCCAACCGCCCTCGACGAACTTCCAATAGGCGTCCTTGAAGCCCTTGGGGGTGTGCACGACGCCGTTCTCGATCCGCACCCGCTCGCGATCGCCCGACGCGTTGAGGGGGGCGAGCTCGGCCGCGGCGAACCTGCCGGCTGCCTCGAGGATGTGGTCGACGACGTCGGGGCTCGCCGATTCGAAGCCCGGCAGGCGGGCCAGCGTTTCCAGACCGACGACGTGACGGAGGGCGAAGCGGATCTCGTCGAGGGGCGGCGTGTACGGGCTCATCGGGGTCTCGCGATCGCTCGGCCCGTTCAGATGACGGCGCCGGGATTGAGAATGCCTTTCGGATCCAGCAGTGCCTTCACCTGACGCATGAGGGTGAGCTCGAGCGCGGACTTGCGCCTCGCCAGCTCGGCCCGCTTCAGCCGGCCGATCCCGTGCTCGGCGCTGATGCTGCCGCCGAGCGCTTCGACGATGTCGAACACGCGCCGCTGCACCTCCTCGCTTCGGCGGCGGAAGTCGTCGGCCGCCATGGTCTCGGGCTGCAGGAGATTGTAGTGGATGTTGCCGTCGCCGACATGCCCGAAGGGCATGATGCGCACTCCGGGAATGGCTCTGGTCAGCTCGGCCTCGCCCCGCTCGATCAGCTCGGGCACCTTCGAGACCGGCACCGCGATGTCGTGGCGCAGCACGAGACCCTCGCGCGCCATCGCCTCAGTCGGGTTCTCGCGTAGCGCCCAGAGCGCCCGCCGTTGCGCCTCGCTGGCCGCGATCACGCCGGTCTGCACGAGGCCCTGTGCCATGGCCGCTTCGAGCAGGCGCTCCATCTCTGGCCCAAGCCCTTCGGTCAGCGACCAGGCGGCCTCGGCAATGACGTGCCAGGGCGCTTTGCGGGCGAGCGGCCTGCGCGCTCCCGGCAGGTAGCGGAGGACCAGCTCGACGCAGTCGCCCTTCATCAGCTCGAACGAGCTGATCGTCTCGCCGAGGCGTTCGCGAAACAGCGCAAGCAGCTCGACGGCGGCGGCGGGCGAGGGCACCGCAAGCCAGGCGGTCTGACGCTCGCGCGGGCGCGGCAGCAGCCGCAGCACCGCCGCAGTGATCACGCCGAGCGTGCCCTCGGCGCCAATGAAGAGCTGCTTGAGGTCGTAGCCGGTGTTGTCCTTGCGTAGGCTGCGCAGGCCATCCCAGATCCGGCCGTCGGCCAGAACGACCTCGAGGCCGAGCACCAGCGAGCGGGCCATGCCGTAGCGGAGCACGTTCACCCCGCCGGCATTGCTCGAAAGGTTGCCGCCGATCTGGCAGGAACCCTGCGCGCCGAGCGCGAGCGGAAACAGCCGATTGACCTCGGCTGCGGCTTGCTGGAGGGTCTCGAGGAGGCAGCCGGCCTCGACCGTCATGGTATCGTTGAGGGGATCGACCTCGCGAATCCGGTTGAGCCGGCTCAGCGACAGAACGACCAGGCGCCCGGAGAGATCCGGCACCCCGGCGCCGACCAGCCCGGTATTGCCGCCCTGGGGTACCACCGGTACGTTCGACGCGTGGCAGAGCTCGAGCAAACCGGCCACCTGCCGTGTGTCGGCGGGACGCAGGAGGAGCGGCGAGCGACCGCGCGCGGCGCCCCACTGCTCGGCGGCGTGCGGCCGGATCCGCTCGGCATCGATGGTCCAGCCGCGCGGCCCGACCCGCCGGTCGACCTCCTCGAGGAAACCCTCCGGCAGAACCTCGCGCGCGGTACCGGCTGAGCGGGTCGAGCCTGCAGTCATGGCGCTTATCTAAAGGACCGGCGGGACCACGACAACGGCTGCGCATGATTGACAGCTCAGGCGGCTCCGATAGCCTGCCGCGACGGCGGTTCGCGGCGCGATCATCACAGGCGCGATCATCACAAGGGAAGACAGGGCATGGACCGTGCGGCGCTTGAGCGCGTGATCGACGACGCCTTCGAACGACGCGATCAGATGGGTCCGGGAACCAGGGGGTCCGTCCGCGAGGCGGTCGAGATGGCCCTGGATGGGCTCGATAGCGGCCGGTTTCGGGTCGCGGAGAAGATCGACGGCGTCTGGCGGGTGCATCAGTGGCTGAAGAAAGCGGTGTTGCTGTCCTTCCGGCTCAGCCCCCTCGCGCCGATCGAAGGCGGCCCCGGCGGTGCGCGCTGGTGGGACAAGGTTCCGTCCAAGTTCGCCGGGTGGGACGAGGCGCAGTTCACCGCCGCCGGGTTTCGCGCGGTCCCGGGCTGCGTCGTCCGTCGCTCGGCCTACATCGCCCCGGACGTCGTGCTGATGCCTTGCTTCGTCAACCTCGGCGCGTACGTCGACCGGAGCACCATGGTCGATACCTGGGCCACCGTCGGCAGTTGCGCCCAGATCGGCAAGAACGTGCACATCTCTGGCGGTACGGGGATCGGCGGCGTACTAGAGCCGCTGCAGGCGGGACCGGTGATCATCGAGGACGAGTGTTTTCTCGGCGCCCGCTCCGAGGTCGCCGAAGGCGTAATTGTCGAACAGGGGGCGGTCCTGGCGATGGGGCTGTTCATCGGCGCCTCAACCAAGATCGTCGACCGGGCCAGCGGCGAGATCCATCAGGGCCGGGTTCCGGCCTATTCGGTGGTCGTTCCCGGCACGCTGCCCGGCTCGGCCTTGCCCGATGGCCGTCCGGGCCCGGCGCTCGCCTGCGCGGTGATCGTCAAGCGGGTCGATGCGCGAACCCGCGCCAAGACCTCGATCAACGAGCTTCTGCGCGCATGAGTGAGCTGACCGATCCGGTTTCGCTCACCCAAGCGTTGATCCGTTGCCCGAGCGTGACGCCGGCGGACCACGGCGCTCTGGTGGTGGTCCAGGACGCGTTGACCCGCCTGGGCTTCCGCTGTCGGCGGCTGACCTTCGAGGAGTCGGGCACGGCGCCGGTCGACAATCTGTACGCCCGGCTCGGCACCGGCGCGCCCAATTTCGCCTTCGCCGGCCACACCGACGTCGTCCCGCCCGGCGATACGGCGGCATGGCGGGTCGAGCCGTTCAGCGGCGAGTTGATCGACGGCGCGATCTACGGCCGCGGCGCGGTCGACATGAAGGGTGCGATCGCCGCCTTCATCGCCGCGACCGCCCGCTTCCTCGCCGGGCATCGGCCGGCGGGCTCGATCAGCTTCCTGATCACCGGCGATGAGGAGGGCCCGGCCGTCAACGGTACCCGCAAGCTGCTCGCCTGGCTGAAGGAGCAGGGTGAGACGCTGGATGCCTGTCTGGTCGGCGAGCCGACCAATCCCACGCGGCTCGGCGAGATGATCAAGATCGGTCGGCGCGGCTCGTTGAGCGGCGAGCTCATCGTGCGCGGCGTACAGGGGCATACCGCCTATCCTGAGAGGGCCGACAACCCGATTCCCCGGCTGCTTGCCATGCTCGGCGCGATCATCGCCGAGCAGCTCGATGGCGGCAGCGCGCATTTCCAGCCCTCGGCGCTGGTGCTCACCTCGGTCGACGTCGGCAACGCCACGAGCAACCTCATTCCGGCCGAGGCGCGCGCGACCTTCAACGTCCGCTTCAACGACCGGCACAGCGCCGGTTCGTTGGAGGCGTGGCTGCGCCGAAAGCTGGACGCCGTTGGCGGTCGCTACGAGTTGCAGACCCGCGCCAGCGCCGAGGCGTTCGTGACCCAGCCGGGGCCGCTCACCGATCTGCTCGAGAGCCTGATCGAGCGCGAGCTCGGGCTGCTGCCCGAACTTTCCACCGCGGGCGGCACCTCGGATGCGCGCTTCATCAAGGACGTCTGCCCGGTGGTCGAGTTCGGCCTGGTCGGGGCGACGATTCATCAGGTCGACGAGCACGTCGCGATCGGTGATCTCGAGGCGCTGACGCGGGTCTATCGGGCGCTTCTGGCCAGCTACGTCAGACCGGCCTGATGCCCGATCGCGAGGAGGTCCTCCGCTCGCTCTACGGCGCCTGGCGGCTGGCCCGTCTGGATCAGTCGGGCATGGGGTACTTCACGCTGACTGTCGAGGGTTTCTGGCGCTCGTTCTTCGCCGCGGTACTGGTCGCGCCAGGCTACACAATATTGGTGGCGCGCGAGCTGATCGGCCGGGCGGATACGTTCGACCTCGGTTGGGTCGTGCTGGTGCAAGTTCTGGCCTACGCGTTGAGCTGGGCCGCGTTTCCGCTCGCCGCCGTGCTCCTGATCCGGCTCTTCGACCTGAGCGGCAACTACGTGGCTCTGATCGTTGCGCTCAATTGGGCCGCAGTGATTCAGGTCGGGCTGTTCCTGGCGGCGCTGTTCCTCGGGCTGGCGGTGCCGGCAATGCTCGGTGGCCTGCTGCTGATCATCGTCACCGTTTCGATCCTGTTCTATCAGTGGTTCGTGACCCGGACCGCGCTGCAGACCTCGGGGGGTGTGGCTCTCCTGCTGGTTCTGGTCGATCTTGTGCTCAATACGGCGATCGACCTGATGGCCGAGCGGCTGACGTAAGCCACCGCCCGATCAGTAGTCGACACGCACGAGGTAGAGCCCGCAGGCCGGTGCGGTCGGTCCGGCCGCCGCCCGATCGCGTGCCGCCAGCGCCGTCTCGATCCGCTCGACCGGCCAACGCCCTTCGCCGACCAGTTTCAACGTACCGACCATCGTGCGCACCTGATGATGCAGGAACGAGCGGGCCCGCGCGACGATCTCGACCTGATCTCCGGTGCGCGCGACCGCGAGCTGCGCCAGGGTCTTGACGGGCGACTTGGCTTGACAGAACGAGCTGCGAAAGCTGCTGAAGTCATGGTGACCGATCAGCCGCTGGCCGGCTTCGTGCATGACCTCGACGTCCAGATGCACGGCCACCTGCCAAGCGCGGCCACGGTCAAGCGCGAGGGGCGGGCGGCGGTTGACGATCCGGTAGCGGTAGTGCCGCAGCCGGGCTGAGAAACGCGCGTGGAAATCATTGGCGACCGCGGTTACCTCGAGGACCGCGATCGGCTGGGGTTGCAGATGAAAATTGAGCGCGTTGCGCAGCGTGTCCGAGGCTACGTCACGCGCGAGGTCGAGGTGCGCCACCTGCCCGCTGGCGTGCACCCCGGCATCGGTGCGTCCGGCGCCGACCACCTGTACCCGCTCGCCGCAGAACGCCCGCACAGCCTCCTCCAGCGCGGCCTGGATCGACGGCCCGCCGCTTTGCCGCTGCCAGCCCCGATAGGGCCCGCCGTCGTATTCGAGCGTCAGTTTGTAGCGGGGCATCAGGTGCCGAGCCGCGTACCGACCGGCAGTGGAAAGCCGCGCAGAAAGGCGTCCGCCGGCATGGGTTTGCCGCCGGCCCGCTGCACCACGGTCAACCGCAGCGCCGCCTCGCCACACGCGACCGTGAGCCGCTCGTCAAGAACCTCGCCCGGGCGGCCGCGGCCGGCCACCACCTTGCCCGCCAGCACCCGCAGCCTCTGTCTTCGGACCTCGGTCCAACAGCCGGGTGCGGGATTGAGCGCGCGCAGCTGGCGCTCGAGCGAGGAGGCCGGCCGCGACCAGTCGAGCCGGCCCTCGGCCTTGTCGATCTTCGCCGCATAGGTCACGCCCTGCTCAGGCTGGGGTCGCGGCCGGGCGCGCCCCGCCGCAAGGTTCTCGACCACTGGCAGGACCATCCGCGCGGCGAGGCCGGCGAGCGCGGTCTGCAGGGTCCCCGCCGTGCTCTCGGCCGTGATCGGAACGCGTTCCATGGCCAGAATCGGACCGGAATCGAGCTCCGGTTCGATCCGGAAGATCGTGACGCCGGTCTCGCGATCGCCCGCCAGGATAGCGCGCTGGATCGGCGCCGCGCCACGCCAGCGGGGCAGCAGCGAGGCATGCAGGTTGATGCAGCCGAGCCGCGGCGCCTTGAGAATCGCCTGCGGCAGGATCAAGCCGTACGCCGCCGCCACCGCGAGATCGGCGCCGAGTGCCGTGAACTCGGCCTGGGTGTCCGCTGCGCGCAGGCTCGCCGGGTGGTGGACCGGCAGGCACAGGCGCTCCGCTGCCGCCGCGACGGCCGATGGCCGGGGTCGCAGACCGCGGCCGGCCGGGCGTGCCGGCTGGGCGTAGACCGCGACGATCGGATGCCGCCCGGCGGCCAGCGCTTGGAGACTAGGCACCGCGAACTCCGCCGTGCCCAGGAACACCAAGCGCAAGATTGGATCGCCGGTTGAGTCCATACACCCCTCGAATCAACGAAACCCGCTTATTCGTCGGTGATAGGAGGGGCGGTACCGCTTGCCAAGAGCGCGGCTTGGCCGTGGAGCGCAACGCTTCAGGCGCTCTCGCGCTCGCGCGAGCGCTTCACCTTGACCAGACGACGGAGGATCATGGTGCGCTTGAGCGCCGACAGATGATCGACGAACAGGACGCCGTTCAGGTGGTCGATCTCGTGTTGCAGGCAGCGCGCGAGCAGGCCTTCGGCGCCGATCTCCTGGGTCACGCCCGCGCGGTCGAGATAGCGCACCAGGACCTGATCGGCGCGCGCAACCTCGCCGAACTGCTTGGGCAGGCTGAGGCAGCCTTCCTCGGCGACGTTGGTGCTCTCCGAGCGCGAGACCAACTCCGGATTGATCAGCGACAACGGCTTCCGCTCGCCCTCGCCGCCGAGGTCGATGACGAACGCCCGCCTGAGCACCCCGACCTGCGGCGCCGCCAGGCCGATGCCGGGCGCCGCGTACATCGTTTCCAGCATGTCGTCGAGCAGGCGCAGGAGCTTCGGGTCGAGCCGTTCGACCGGAGCGCATACCGTGGTCAGACGTCGATCGGGCGCCTCGAGGATCTCGAGCAGGGCCATCGTGGTCTAAGAAATAGTTTGACCTGGGCGACAGCTAGAAATTCCGCGCTTCTCCGTCAAGCGCGCTCGGCCGAGGGCGCGCCGATCGGGCGGCGCGCCTTGAGGGCTGCGCCGAGCGTGCCATCGTCGAGATAGTTCAGCTCGCCGCCGATCGGCACGCCATGGGCGAGGCGAGTGACGACCGGACCGCCCGCCCCGAGGCGCTCGGCGATGTAGTGCGCCGTCGTCTGGCCATCGACGGTGGCGCTGGTCGCAAGGATGACCTCGCTGACCCTGCCCTCGTGGATGCGCCGGAGCAGGCGGTCGATGCCAAGCTCCTCGGGCCCGAAGCCATCGAGCGCCGAGAGCGTGCCGCCGAGGACGTGGTAGCGCCCCTTGAACAGTCCGGAGCGCTCGAGCGCCCAGAGGTCGTCGACCGCCTCGACCACGCAGATCAGCCGGCTGTCGCGCTCGGCGTCGGCACAGATCCAGCATGGATCGACGTCATCGAGGTTGCCGCAAACCGAGCACTGACGCACCTCCCGTGCAGCATTGGCGAGCGCCGCAGCGAGCCGCTGCATCAGCGTTTCACGCTGCTTCAGGAGATGGAGCGCCGCGCGGCGCGCCGAGCGTGGCCCGAGCCCCGGCAGCTTGGCGAGCAGCTGGATCAGCTCTTCGAGGGCGCGTGCGGCCATCGCCTGCTCAGAACGGCAGCTTGAGGCCGGCCGGCAGATTGAGGCCGCCGGTCAGTTTGCCCATCTCCTGCTGAACGTGCGCCTCGACCCGCGCCTTGGCGTCGTTGAAGGCTGCGACCACGAGGTCCTCGAGGATCTCGATCTCGTTCGGATCGGCCAGCGTCGGGTCGATCTTGACCTTGCGCATCTCGCCCTTGCCATTGAGCGTCACCCTGACCATCCCGCCGCCGGCCGAGCCGTCCATCTCGATCTCGTTCAGCTTGGCCTGCATCTCGGTCATCTTGCTCTGGAGCTTCTGGGCTTCCTTGAGCATGTTGCCGAAGTTCTTCATGGTCGCTCCATCGCTGATCCGGTGTTGGCGCCCCGATCGGTGGCCGAGCGCACGTCGACGATTCGGGCGCCGGGGAAATTCTCCAGAATCGGCTTCACCCGCGGGTCCTCGGCGAGCGCTTCGAGGCGGGCGCGCCTGGCGGCTGCGGCCTGCTCAGCCAGGGTCGGGTCGGCGGCCGTCGGATCGCCCGCGAGGCTGACCAACCAGGGCCGGCCGGTCCAGCGTCCGAGCACCTCGGCGACCCGGCCGGGCAATCCCGGCGGGGTGCCGGGCCCAAGGATCAGCTCGATCCGGCCGGGCTCGAAGTGAACCAGGCGCGCCGCCTGATAGAGCCAGCCGTGCAGCAGGGGCTCGCCGCACCGGCGGAACAACTCGACCGCTTCGGCAAAGGATGCGGGGGCAAAGGACGCGGGCGCCGTGGCCGCGGGCGCCTTGGGCGCCGACCCGGGATCTTCCGCCAGCTCCGATGCCGCCGGCACGACAGCGAGCGATGTCGCGCCCGACAGCCCGCTGCGCCTGGTGGCCGGCGTCGGCGTCCCGGCGCGCGGGTCGCTGACCAGCTGTTGCACGAGCTCGGCAGGCGGCGGCAGCTCCGCGGCGTAGGCGAGCCGCACCAGAACCATCTCGGCGGCCAGCAACGGGCTCGGCGCAAGGCGGACGTCGTCCAGGCCCTTGAGCAGCATCTGCCAGGTCCGGCTGAGCACCGGCATGGTCAACCGCTCGGCGAGCTTCCGGCCGCGCTCGGCATCCGCCTCGGCGACGCCGAACGCCTCGGCAGCTACGGGCGCGACCTTGATCCGGGTCAGCCAGTGGCTGATCTCCAGCAGATCCTGCAGAACCGCCTCGGGCTCGGTGCCGAGGTCGTAGAGATCGGAGAGCCGATCGAGAGCCGCTTTGGCATCGCCCGCCATCACGAGCTCGAAGAGATCCAGCACCCGGCCGCGATCGGCCAGCCCGAGCATGTCCTGGATCTGTGCGGCGGTGATCTCGGCGCCGCCATCGGCGCCGAGCAGGGCGATCGCCTGATCGAGCAGCGAGAGGCCGTCACGCACCGAGCCCTCGGCGGCGCGAACCAGAAGGGCCAGCGCCGCGGGCTCGATCCGGATCTGCTCCTTGGTCGCGATCTCGGCCAGGTGTCGGCTCAAACGCTCGCCCTCGACCCGCCGAAGGTCGAAGCGCTGACAGCGCGAGAGCACGGTGACCGGGACCTTGCGCACCTCGGTCGTGGCGAAAATGAAGATCGTCTGCGGGGGCGGTTCCTCAAGCGTCTTGAGCAGGCCGTTGAACGCCTTCTCCGAGAGCATGTGCACTTCGTCGACGATATAGACCTTGAAGCGGGCCGAGGTCGGAGCGTAGCGCACGCTGTCGACCAGCTCGCGCACGTCGTCGATGCCGGTACGGGTCGCGGCGTCCATCTCCAGCACGTCAATATGCCGCCCTTCGGCGATCGCCACGCAGTGCTCGCAGACACCGCAGGGCTCCGGCGTCGGCTGTCCCCGGCGATCCGGACCGATGCAGTTCAGCGCCCGGGCGATGATCCGCGCCGTCGTCGTCTTGCCGACGCCGCGAATCCCGGTCAGGACGAAGGCGTGCGCGATCCGCCCGGTGCGCAGCGCGTTGGTGAGCGTCCGAACCAGAGCCTCCTGACCGATCAGCTCCGACAGACGCTGGGGCCGATAGGTCCGGGCGAGGACCCGATATGGGTCCGACCGCCGGGCGTCGGAATGGTCGAGGCTGCTGGGCGGTTCTGCGGGGCTGTCGGGCATCGAAACCTGACCCCGGAGTGGCGTCCGGAGTGCCGCTGGACAAAGGGAGCTGGCGCTGCGACCCGGCCCGTGCTCGTTACGGCTGCTTCCTTCCGGATCTGACCGGATTGGCGAGTGGACCGTCCGCCGCCAGCTCCCCCGAGCCAATATCGGGCTTTCGTCGGCCGAGTGCAAGCCGCCCCAACGCCCCCCGCGCTCGTCCTGTGGCCTGGACGGAGCGTCCTCGAGCGGCCAAGCTGGCCGGATGGCGCAGCTCTCCAATCCGCCGCCCCATCGCTACACCGGTGCGGGCTTCGATCGCGCCGCCGGTCGCCGGTTAGATGCGGAATGGCTGAGCGAGCGGCGGACGAGCTCAGGCACCCGCGTGCTCCTGATGTCCGGCCTCGAGGTGCTGGTGACCGCCACCGACCAGCCGCGCACTCAACTCCTGACCGTCGCCGAACTGGCTCAGCCCTTGCCCGAGGAGGCGATCTTTCTCGGCGAGGAGGAGAGCGTCAGCCTGTTCGCCGCCGATCTGGGGCGAGCCGCCGCGCCCGTCGGCCGGTTCGTCGAGCTCCGCTCGGTTGGGGCCTGGCTACCGGCCAGGGAGGCCGGCTGGTTCGCCTACGCGCGCGGGCTCGCCTATTGGCACAGCCGGCACCGCTTCTGCGGCGTCTGCGGCGGGGCGACCGTCAGCGCCCAGGGTGGTCACCTCCGGCGTTGCCAGATCTGCGATGCGCAGCATTTTCCGCGCAGCGACCCGGCGGTGATCGTGCTGGTGATCCATCGTCATCCGGAACTCGGCGAGCGTTGCCTCCTGGGCCGCTCGACCCGCTTCCCGGCCGGCCTCTATTCGACCCTCGCAGGCTTCGTCGAGCCTGGCGAATCGCTCGAGGAGACGGTGCGCCGGGAGGTCTTTGAAGAAGCCGGCGTGGAGGTCGCCAACCTGCAGTACCGCTCATCGCAGCCTTGGCCGTTTCCGGCCTCGCTGATGCTCGGGTTCCGCGCTACGGCCGAGGACGACACCCTGCGCATCGATCCCGAGGAGCTGGTCGACGCCGGCTGGTATACGCGCACGCAGCTGATCGACCCCGAGCGGCGACCAGTGCAGTTGCCGAACCGCGACTCGATCGCCCGGCACCTGATCGAGGACTGGCTGTTCGAGAACGAAGGCTGAGTTGTCACCAATCGCGAGACGGCCGGTGCTCAGACCGGCGGATCCAGAAGCGCCTGCAGGCGGCCGGCCGACGCCCGGGCGAAGCGGATCAGCATCGCCTTGCGGCGTGCCCCGCCGAGCTCGCGCAGCCGCGCCGCGCGCACGATCTCACCGGCGAAGTGGTCCGCGAGGATCAGGCCCTCATCCGGTGGCAGCAGGGCGAGCGGAAAATCACTCGCGACCGCGAAGTAGAAGAAATCGCAGTAGGCGAGGTACTCGGGCCATTTGCGATCCGCCAGGAAATCGACGCGGCTCGCCTTGACCTCGACCAGGGTGATCCGCCCGCTCCGATCGAGGGCGACCAGATCGGCGCGGCGGCCATTGCCGAGCGGTAGCTCGGTGATCAGGGCCTGATCCGCCTCGATCAGGGCACGCGCCACGCCCCGGATGATCTTCGCGGCCCCAATGTCCTGCGGCACGGCCGACCTCTCGCGCCTGACCCTCGACCCGACGATTCAACAGAACCTTAACCCGGTCGTCGACACAATGCCGCGTGCACCCGGCACCGCACCTCGGCATCGGGTCGCGCCTGTGATCTCCCCGCGCGAGAGGTGCTCATGAGTGCGCCAGCGAGCCCCACAGCGTCCGGCGCCGGGCTACCGCGACTCTTCGCCAGCATTCGGAAAGCGGCCAGAAAAGGCGGCACCTGGACGTCGCACAGGGATACAATGTCGCGCGACAGATTCTCGCATCCGCCCGCGGCTTCGTCCTCCCCGTGATCCACATTGCTGTGGACAAATTAACCCATTACGTGATCACAGCTCGGTGATAGTTTCGCGACATGGCGGTCGATCTGGTCTCCGAACAGGGCGCCCTCGAGGCGCGGGCACCCGCGGGATTCCGCACCCAGCCACACAACATCGAGGCCGAGCAGGCGTTGCTTGGCGCGATTCTGATCAACAACGAGGCCTATCATCGGGTCGGCGAGTTTCTGCGACCCGAGCATTTCTACGAACCGGTGCACGGTCGGATCTTCGAGGCCATGACGCGGGTGATCGAGCGCGGCCGTCTCGCCGACCATGTCACCCTCAAGATCGCGTTCGACGAGGACGAGGCGCTCCGCGAGCTGGACGGGGCTCAGTATCTTGCCCGCCTCGCCCGAGCGGCCGAGACGATTTTGAACGCGGTCGACTACGGTCGCCTGCTGCACGACCTCGCGCTCAAGCGTGGGCTGATCCAGGTCGGCGAGGAGGTGGTCAACAAGGCTTACGATCCGACCGTACCGGAGAGTGGGCGCGAGCAGATCGAGACGGCCGAGCAGCACCTGTTCAATCTGGCCCAGGAGGGTCAGTTCGAAGGCGGCTTCCGCAACTTTCCAACGGTGCTGACCAGCGCCATTACCATGGTCGAAGCGGCCTACCACAAGGACAGCCGGGTGACCGGCGTGCCGACCGGGCTGATCGATCTCGACGACAAGCTCGGCGGCCTGCAGCCGTCCGATCTCGTGATCCTGGCGGGCCGGCCAAGCATGGGTAAGACCGCGCTGGCGGTGACCATCGCTGCCAATGCGGCGGCGACCGCGGCGATCGGTCCGGACGCGGAGAACGCCATCGACGGCCATTACGCGGTCGGCCTGTTTTCGCTCGAGATGTCGGCCGAACAGCTGGCGATGCGGCTGCTGTCCGCGCGGGCCGAGCTCAGCTCGGACGATCTGCGGCGCGGCAAGCTACGGGATGCGGACTTCAAGCGGGTGGTCCAGGCGAGCCAGGAGCTCGCGGTGCGGCCGCTCTTCATCGACGATACGCCCGCCCTCTCGGTCGCGGCGGTCCGGACGCGTGCGCGCCGCCTCAAGCGCCGCCACGGCCTGTCCATGCTGGTGGTCGACTATCTGCAGCTGGTCCGACCGATCAACAGCTCCTCGCAGATCAACCGGGTCCAGGAGATCGCCGAGATCACCCAGGGTCTGAAGGCGATCGCCAAGGAGCTGAACATTCCGGTTCTGGCGCTCTCGCAGCTGTCGCGCGCGGTCGAGCAGCGCGAGGACAAGCGGCCGCAGCTCTCGGATCTGCGCGAATCGGGGGCGATCGAGCAGGACGCCGACGTGGTCATGTTCGTCTATCGGGACGAATATTATCAGGAGCGCTCGGAACCCCGGCAGAAGGCTGGACAGAGCGACGACAAATTCCACGAGGAGTACGATCGCTGGATGAAGCGCTATGAGGAGTGTCGCGGCGTGGCCGATGTGATCATCGCCAAGCAGCGGAACGGCCCGATCGGCTCGATCAAGCTCTCGTTCGACGCGTCGCGCGGCCGGTTCAGCAATTTCGAGTTCCGCGACATGATCGTGAATGGCTATTGAGCCTTATCGGGCGGTCCTCACCGTCGATCTCGGCGCGCTCACCGACAACTACCGCCGCCTCCGGCGTGAAGCCGCCGGATCCGAGGTCGCGGGCGTGGTCAAGGCGGATGGCTATGGCCTCGGCGCGCCCGAAGTCGCAGGCGCCCTCTGGGATGCGGGCGCGCGCAGCTTTTTTGTGGCCGATCCCGAGGAGGGGATCGAGCTGCGCGGGCATCTGTCCAAAGCGGCAATCTACGTCCTGCACGGCCTGCCGGCCGGCTCCGAGGAGCCTCTGCAGGCAGGGGGACTGATCCCGGTCCTCAACCATCCCGGCGAGCTCGCCCGCTACGCCGGGATCGCGGGAAAGTGCGGGCGCCGTCTGCCGGCGGCTCTGCAGATCGATACCGGGATGTGTCGTCTGGGCTTCAGCCGGGACGAGATCGAGCGGCTGGATCGGGCACAGCTGGATGGGCTCGATCTGGTGCTCGTGATGAGCCATCTCGCCTGCGCCGAGGAGCCGGCAAACTCTCTGAACGAGCTCCAGCGCCAGCGCTTCGAGGAGGCGCGCCGGATGCTTCCGCCGGCCCGGGCGAGCCTCGCCAACTCCTCCGGCATCTTCCTCGGAGCGGCCTTTCGCTTCGACCTCTGCCGGCCCGGCGTCGCCCTCTACGGGGTCAACCCGACACCGGATCGGGCCAATCCGATGGCGCCCGTAGTTACGCTCGAGGCGCCGGTGCTTCAGGTCCACGAGGTCCGCGAGCCCGGCACGGTCGGCTATGGCGCGACCTACACGACCCGCGCGGGCACGCTTATCGCGACCGTCCCGGTCGGCTATGCCGACGGCTACCCGCGCTCGGCCAGCAGCCGGGCGAGCGCCCGGATCGCGGGCCAGGCGGTGCCGATCGTCGGCCGGATCTCGATGGACCTGATCACCCTCGACGTTTCCGCTCTGTCCGCCGCCGCGGTGTGTCCCGGCACCGTGGTCGAGCTGATCGGCGGACCCGACGGCGTCGACCAGCTGGCTGCCGCCGCCGGCACCATCGGTTACGAGGTGTTGACCCGGCTTGGCAGGCGGTTCGCGCGACGGTATATCCGGCCGGACCCGCCTAGGACCAGCGCATGAACCCGCTCGCCGTCATCGGCCGCATCTTCCTGAACTTCCTCGCGTCGATCGGCGATCTGACCTTGTTCGCCGTGCGCGCGATCATGCTCGGCGCAAGCGGTCCCTACTACCCGCGCACGATCCTCCGGCAGATGATCGACATCGGCTATTACTCGCTGCCGGTGGTCGGCCTGACCGCGATCTTCACCGGCATGGTCCTGGCGCTGCAGAGCTATACCGGGTTCTCGCGCTTCGAAGCGCAGAGCGCGGTTGCGACCATCGTCGTGCTGTCGATGACCCGTGAGCTGGGCCCGGTGCTGGCCGGCCTGATGGTCGCAGGCCGGGTCGGCGCGTCGATGGCGGCGGAGCTCGGCACCATGCGGGTGACCGAGCAGATCGACGCGCTCACCACGCTCTCGACCGACCCGTACAAATACCTGATCTGGCCGCGGCTGATCGCCGGCCTTTTGATGCTGCCGCTGCTGGTGGTCGTGGCCGACATCATCGGCGTGTTCGGCGGCTACATCGTCGGCATCTACAAGCTCGGCTTCGGCCCCTACGAGTACATCAACCACACCTTCGAGTTTCTGGAGCCCGAGGACGTGATCTCGGGCCTGGTGAAGGCTGCGGTATTCGGCTTTCTTGTGGCGCTGATGGGCTGTTATCAGGGCTACCACTCGCGGGGCGGCGCTCAGGGGGTCGGCGCCGCGACCACCAAGGCCGTGGTTTCGGCCTCGATCCTGATCCTGACCTTCAACTATGTCGTCACCGAGTTGTTCTTCAGCCGATGAGCGATCGTCAGCCCAAGATTCTGATTCGCGACCTGCACAAGAGCTTCGGCGAGAAGCGGGTCCTGGATGGCGTCGATCTCGAGGTCGGCGAGGGCGAATCGGTCGTCGTGATCGGCGGCTCCGGCACCGGCAAATCGGTGCTCCTCAAGTGCATCCTCGGGATCATGCGCCCGGATCGGGGCTCGATCGAGATCGACGGCGCCGAGGTGACCCGGATGTCGCGGCGCGAGCGCGAGGAGGTGATGACCAAGTTCGGCATGCTGTTCCAGGGGGCCGCTCTCTTCGACAGCCTGCCGGTCTGGGAGAACGTCGCCTTCGGCCTGCTTCAGGTCAAAAAGCTCGATCGCGCAGAGGCCAGGCAGCGGGCGATCGCGACGCTCGGTCAGGTGGGCCTGACCGCCGAGGTGGCCGATCTCTCCCCCGCCGAGCTCTCCGGCGGGATGCAGAAGCGGGTCGGGCTCGCCCGCGCGATCGCGACCCAGCCCGAGATCCTGTTCTTCGACGAGCCGACCACCGGGCTCGACCCGATCATGGCCGACGTCATCAACGGGCTGATCGCCCGCAACGTACGGCAACTCGGCGCGACCGCGGTCTCGATCACCCACGATCTCGCAAGCGCGCGCAAGATCGCCGACCGGGTTGCCATGCTCTACGGTGGCAGGATCATTTGGCACGGCCCGGTCGGCCAGATCGATCACAGCGGCAACCCCTACGTCGATCAGTTCATCCACGGCCGCGCCGAAGGCCCCATCAAGCTCGACGTCCGCGCTGCCTAGAGTTCATCCCCGAATCAGACTTTCGACCGCTTCCAGGAGCGCTTTTGCTTCGCTCAAGCTTCGCTCGACATCGGCAAGGGCGACATCGCCGGTGCCGTAGTCTCCCTTCTGACGCAGCTCGAGCATCCCCTTCAGTGATGCACCGAGGGCGCGCGGTACGTGGCCCGTTTTGACCAGTTGCTGGCCAAAGCGCCTGACCAGCGTTCCGTGCTTCGAGCTTGCAACCTCAAAGCCTCTGTGCTCAGGGCCGCGTGTGCCGCGTAGACTTCGAGGATTTCCTCAGTCACCGCGAACGAACGCTCCGGGAGCCGTCCCGTGAGCACCACCGCGACGTCGACGTCGCTGTCGGGCTCGTAATCACCCCGCGCGCGAGCCGAACAGATAAGAGG
>JBKPDM010000012.1:0-8696 GCA_046727895.1 Pseudomonadota bacterium
GGTAGACGGGGAGCAGCATGCGCCCCGCCGCGCGCACCGCTCGATCGATCTCGTCGGCCTCGGCGAGCGACGCGACCAGGGGCTTCTCGCACACCACGTGCTTGCCCGCGGCGAGGGCGGCAAGAATGGTCGCGCGATGCAGGTTTGGCGGGAGACAGATGTCGACCACGTCGACGTCCGGCAGCGCGAGGGCCTCGTCGAGGCCGGTGCCGACGCGGCAGCCCGGCGCCTTGGCCGCCAGCCCGGCTGCGCGCTCGCGATCGAGGTCGCAGACGACGGCGGCCTCGAACAGCCCTGGGTGGGCGAGGTAGGCCTCGAGATGCTGCGCGCCGATCCCGGCGCCGATGACGGCGATCCGATAGCGCCGGCTCATGCGAGTCCTCCTCCGTTCGATCAGGCTTCAAAAAAGGAAGGGCAGGGCTCCCTCAAGGGAGGAGCCGCTCCGCACCTAGTCTACTACCCCGATCACAAACCTGCGAGCTGAGCGGCGGTCCGGACTTTCTGCGTCTGAAGTGCGCGCGACGGCGCGGTCGCTAATCGGCCACGGCAGTCCCGATGCGCTGCTTCTTTCAATTAGCCGCGCGCGAAACGCGCCCAGGCGAGCCACATGGCGGCCGTCCAGGTGAACGAACCACCGCCGAGGCCGGCGCCATCGAGGGGGTCGAAATACTCGAAGAAGCCCGCGGTCTCGACCAGCCGGCGGCTGTCGGCCGCGATGCCGGCCGCCGCGTCGGCGTAGCTCTGCTCGCGCAGGCCCTCGGCGATCAGGAAATTGGCGATCAGCCAGACCGGCCCGCGCCAATAGCGCCTGCGGTCGAAGCGCGGATCGGTCGGCCGCACGCTGGCGAGCGCGAACCGACCGCCACCCGACTGCCAGGGGCCAACCGCCGCAGCCAGGCGGGCATCGCCGAGGCCGGCCCAGAAGGCGAGGAACCCCGCATGCGTGGCGGTCGGCGTGCGGGCCCCGACCACCAGGTCGTAGCTGTGCCAGAGCCCGCTCGCGGAATCGACGAAAACCCCGAAGGCGCCCTCCGCGCGGCGAATCCAGCCGCGCAACTCGGCGGCCGCTTCGGTCTCGCCGAAGTGCTCGGCCAGTGCCAGGAGATCGCGGTCGGCGCGGAGCAGAATGCAGTTCGTGGCGACGTCGGCCACCCGGAAGGGCGACAGCGTCGTGATCTCGTGCCGCCAGCCGTGCCTCCGGTAGAGTTGCACCAGGGTCATGAACCGATCGTACTCGGCCCTGGTCGGCCGCATCGACGGGTCGACGTGGGTCGTGTCCTTGCGCTCATAGGGCTCGAGATCCGGCGCGATCTCGACCCGCGCCAGGGCCTCGTCCCAGGCGGGGCTGTTGTCCATCCCGGTCTCCCATGGATGGAGCGTCGTGACCAGCCCCGAGCCGCCCGGGTCGCGCGCGGTGTGGAACCAGCGGTGCGAGGCGAGGACCTTGGGGAACAGGGCCCGGGCCCGCGCCTGATCGCCAGCGCCCTCGACGATGCGGCGCAGGCAGCTCGCGGCCACCGGCGGCTGGGCGATGCCGGAGGTCGGAGGGGTGCGGTGGGTGCCCCAGCGCTCCGGCCCGGGAAAGTAGCCGGGGTCCGGCCGGTGAAAAACGATATGCGGCACCATCCCGTCCGGCCACTGCGCCGAGAACAGGGTCTCGATCTCCTGGAAGGCGCGCGCCTCGTCGAGCTCAGCCCAGCCGAGCGCCACCAGACAGCTGTCCCAGTTCCACTGGAACGGGTACAGACCTTTGGTCGGTACGGTGTAGCCGCCGAGGTCGTTGCCGCGCAGGATGGCCGCGGCTTGGTCGTCGAGCGTGCTCATGCCGCCAACGCCTCCTCGGTTTCGGCATCGAACCAGCGGATCCGCTCGGCGCGCGGCTCGAGATGGATGGGCTCGCCGGGGCGGGCTGCGATGTCGGGCGGAGCGGCAAGGCGGATCGTGCGGTCGCCGACCTGCACCGTCAGCAGCGTGGTCGGCCCCAACGGCTCGACCACCCCGACCTTCCCTGACAGCCTGCCCGGCGCGGTGCCATCGACCACCTGCAGATCCTCCGGCCGGATGCCCATGAGCAGCTTCGCGGGCGCGTTCGCGGGCCCATCCAGCAGCGCATCGCCGACGCGCCAGCCGCGATTCGCGCGCGCCGCGGGCAGAAAGTTCATCGGCGGGTTGCCGATGAAGCTGCCGCAGAAAACCGTGGCCGGCTGCTGATAAATCCGCAACGGAGTGTCGTACTGGACAATGCGGCCACCATGCATGATGGCGATTCGGTCGGCCAGGCTCATCGCCTCGACCTGGTCGTGCGTGACGTAGATCGTGGTCGTCTTGCTGTCCTGCAGAATGCCCTTGAGCTCGGCCCGCATCTGCAGGCGCAGGAGCGCGTCGAGGTTCGAGAGCGGCTCGTCCATCAGCAGCACCTGCGGCTCGACGGCGAGCGCGCGCGCGACGGCGACCCGCTGGCGCTGCCCGCCGGACAGCTGGCCCGTGAACTTCGGCAGCTGGCTCTCGATGTGCATAAGCTCCGCCGCCCACTCGACCCTGCGCCTGATCGCCTCCCCGTCGGCCTTCCTCTGCATGCGCAGGCCAAAGGCGATGTTCTCGAACACCGTCATGTGCGGGAACACGGCATAGTTCTGGAACACCATGGCGATCCGCCGGCCACGGGGCGGCACGCCGTTCACCTGGCGCTCGCCGATCCAGATGTCGCCCGAGGTCTCGGCCTCGAGGCCTGCGATGATCCGCAAGAGGGTGGTCTTGCCGCAGCCCGATGGCCCCAGCAGCACGGTGAACTCCTGATCCCGCACCTCGAGCGAGACCGACTTCAGGGCCTCGAAGGTGCCGAACACCTTCCTGACCGTGGTTGCCCGAATCCCCGACACCTCGAGCTCCCCCTCGGGCTAGCGGTTAGCGATGCCCCACATGCTGAACAGGTAGCGGCGCACGGCGAAGATGAAGACCAGCGCCGGCACGATCAGGAACAGCCCGCCGGCGAAGCGAAACGGCAGTGGCGATTCCGCGAGGCTGACCAGCAGGTAGGCCGGCAAGGTCCGCTGCTGCAGCGTGAGCACGGCGGCGGCGAACACCTCGTTCCACGAGATCACGAAGGCGAAGATCGCGGTCGCCGCGATGCCGGGGCGCGCGAGCGGCCAGACGATTTTGGCGAACGCCTGGAGGCGCGTGCAGCCGAGCGTCCACGCCGCTTCCTCGAGCTCGCGCGGGATGCCCATGAACAGCGAGGCGCTGACCAGGATCGCGAACGGCAGGGCGAGCGCGGTGTGGACCAGGGCGACCGCGAGCAGCGTGTCGTACAGGCCGAGCTGGATGAAGCGCACGGTCAGCGGCACCGCGAGCACCGCGATCGGGAAGGCACGGGTCAGCAGGATGAGCAGCCGGTAGGCGTCCTTGCCCCGGAACTGGAAGCGCGCGAGGGCGTAGCCCGCAGGCGCGCCCATGCCGATCGCGAAGACCATGGTCATGAGCGCGACCAGGATGCTGTTGACGATTGCCCGCCAGACGCCCTCGACCCGGAAGAAGAACGCGATGGTATCGAGATGGAGGTGCGGCAGGAACGACTTCGGCCAGGCGTTGACGACCTCCTCGCCGCCGAGGGCGCTCACCGTGAGCAGGTAGATCGGGACCAGGATCCACGCCGAGGCCAACGCCGCGAGCGCATAGGAGGAGAACCGGCCGCTCATGCCACGGTCTCCGGTCGTACCCGCAGAACGCGCAGGAAGAAGAGCGTAGCGGCGAGCGAGATCGCAAGGATCACGACCGCGTAGGCCGCCGCCACGCCGGAATTCTGGTACCCCTGCTGCCACGCGTAAGCCTCGCTCATCAGCACCGGCAGATTGGTGCCGCCCAGCGCCAGCACCACGGCGAAGACCTCGAGGGCGAGGATCGTTCGCAGGATGAGCGCGGTCTGGATCGAAGGCTTGAGGCTGGGCAGCGTGACCTTGACCAGCCGCTGCCAGGCGCTGGCGCCGAAGATGGCCGCGGCCTCGCCGTGCTCCTTGGGGATCAGCTGCACGCCGGCGACGATGATCACCAGCATGATCGCGGTCGCCCGCCAGATTTCGGCGACGACCACGCCGAAGAACAGCACCCATGGCGTCTCATACGACAGCCAGAGCGTCGGGCCGTCGGTCACGCCCACCGCCTGAAGCGCGGTGTTCAGATAGCCGCGCTCGCCGAGGATCGCGAGCCACAGGATGCCGGCCGCGAGATCCGAGATCCCGAGCGGGATCGTCCAGACGTAGAGGTAGAGGTCCCTGCCTTTCTCGATCCGGGTGAGCAGCATGGCGAGGCCGATCGCCAGCACGAGCTGCAGCGGCACGACGACGACGACCAGCAGGAACGTGTTCTTGAGCGCATCCTGGAAGTTGAGATCGTCGGCCATCGTGCGGAAATTGTCCAAGGTCCAGGCGCCGCTGGCCGGGTCGCCGAACGCCACCAGGATCGCTTCGACCAGCGGCCAGGCGAAGAACATCAGCAGAAAGAGGATGCTCGGCAGCAACAGGAGGACTGGCAGCACGCGCTCGGCTTTGCGCATGATCATCGGCTCCCGAAAGCGCCGGGCGGGGGCGCTGCCACCCTCACGCCGCTCAGGATCAATCGACCGGGCAGGATCCCTGCGAGGGCGCGTCCGGCGCCCAGCATGGCGCGTTCGCCGTCTGCATGATGCCGGCGAGCTTGGTGCCCTCGGTCTTGAGCGCTGCCCCGATGTCCTGATTGCGGATCACGATGCGCTGAAACGCATCGAGAAAGACTTTGTTGAACTCGCCGTTCTTCTCTCCCAGACCGACCGGCAGGAGGGAGGGGATCGCGTTGGCCGCGCCCGACTGCTTGGCCACGGCGTCGGCCTCGAGCCGCAGGCCCGGTGCGAGGTCCGATGGCAGCTCGACGTTGATCACGGGGAAGAAGGCCGTCTCGCGCAGCGTCGTCACCTGAACCTCCGGCTTGGTCAGATATTCGATCAGCTGCACCGCCGTATCGCGGTCGGGGCTGCCCTTTGGAATCGCAAGGCCGGCGAGGACCGGCATGTAGCCGAGCCCCTTCGGCCCCGATGGCGCCGGAAACGCGACGAAGTCGTCGGGCTTTTGCCGGAGCGCGTCGATCAGGCGCGCCACGTGGTCGAAGGCGACCCACACGTCGTCGGCGAGAAGCGGCTCCTGCATGAAGTCGTAGGAGGTCGAGCGCGGATTGGTGGACTTCCAGATCTCCTTGAACTCGGTCCACATCTTTACCGCATCGGGATTCTTGAACGTGCGCACCACGCCCCCGGTGTAGGCGGGGTAGAGAAAGCCCTGGAACATTCGATGGAGCAGGCCCTTGGGGCCGGCCGGGAAGCCCAGCTTGCGCTCGCCGGTCGCCTGCTGGATGTTGGCGCCCCACTGCGCGAGCTGCTCGTAGGTCAGCGCGTCGAGGTTCGTGCCTTGAGGGAGGTATTGCAGAGCTTTCTTGTTCGCGACCATGATGTAGGTCGCCTGCATCCAGGGCACGTAGAGCGCCTTCTCGGTGCCGAGCTTGGCGAGCGCGACGACGGGCGGCGCGAAGCCACGATCCGAGAGCTTCTTCATCACGTCGTCGACCGGATCGAGCGTGTCCGGGATCGCGGCATAATCGGCGTGGAGGCCGCCCAGCAGGCCGACGCTCACCTGGCCCGCCTGTGCTTCGGCCTTGACCCGTGCCACCCAGGGTCCCGGCTCGTCGACGACGTACTCGACCGGCGCCGGGAAGCCCTTGAGGATGACCTGGCGGACTTTCTCGGCCTCCTCGATCGGGCGGAGCTGGTTGGACAGGAAGATCATCTCTGCCCGTCCCGAGCCCGGCAGCGCGGCGGTGCCGAGCGACACGACCAGGCCCGCGAGCAGCAGCATCTTCTTCATGACAGCCTCCCTTGCACTCAGTGATTGACCCGCGCCGGCGCCGCTCGGCGCCAGGCACCCATGTCGTGCGAGGCACGCAGCACCAGATCGGGGCGCCACAGCTCGATGGTGGGCGGAGCGCTCGGCGCGGCGAGCCGGGCGATCACCATCTCGGCGACACGTCGACCGCTCGCCCGAATCGGCTGGCGGATCGTGGTCAGCGGTGGGTCGGCAAAGCCGCTGAACGGCAGGTCGTCGTAGCCGATCAGGGCAAGGTCGAGCCCGACCTCGCGGCCAAGATCGTGGGCCGCCCGCATGGCCCCTATGGCCAGGCGGTCGTTGGCGCAGAAGACCGCGGTGATGCCGGCGTCGGCGCCGAGCGCCTCCAGCATGACGCGATGGCCCTCATCCTCGACCGCGTCGGCGCTCTCATGGAGATCGACGCGTGCGCCGGCGGCGATCGCGGCTTCGCGAAAGCCCGCCTCGCGCTCGATGGTGTAGTTGTAGACGCCGGGCGCGCCCAGCATCATCAGCCGGCGATGGCCGAGACCGATGAGCAGCTGGCCGGCGAGACGGCCGCCGACGACATTGTCGCACTCGAAGCTGTCGAAATCGAGCGGGCCACGCCACCGGCCGTGCGTGACGAACGGGAAACCGAGGCTGCGCAACAGTTCGATCCGCTCATCGTCGACGCGTGTGCGCGCGAGCACCATGATGTCCACGCGCCGGCCGTCGATCAGCCGGCGGTAGGTGGCGAGCTCGTCCTCACCCGGCTCCGCGGCGCAGACCACGAGGTCGAGGCCGGCCGGCCGCAGCCCTTCGCCGAGCCCGATCATCAGCTCCATGAAGAACGGGTCGGCGAACCGCCCCTGCGGCAGCGGCAGGACGTAGCCGACCGCATGGGCGCGCCCCGTGATCAGCCTCTGGGCCGCCGCGTTCGGCGTGTATCGAAAGGCTCGCGCTGCAGTGATCACCCGCTCGCGGGTCTCGCCCGCGACGTCGGCATAGCCGTTCAGGGCACGCGAGACCGTCGACACCGACAGCCCGAGCCTCGTCGCGAGCTCTTTGAGCGTCATGAGACCTCCCTTGTCCATGAATCCAAAATCGTTTTTGGGCGTCAACAAAAAGGTTTTTGCAGCCTCGGATCTCGTGGCAAGCTCACTCTCGCCGGATCAGCGGTCAGCAGGAGCTCGATAGCCGTGCCCACCAGACGAGCACACGAGCCCGCGAGTTCGACACGAAGCGTCATCGTTTTGTCGTTTTGAGCCCATAGGCTGCTGAGCTGGACGTGGTATGCTCAGATGAAAGGGAGGAGACAGCCCATGACGCACTCGAAATACCCGCTGCTGGCCGCCGGCCTGGCGACGGCGCTCGCTGCCGGCCCGGCATGCGCGCAGTCGGACGTGGTTACGGTCTACAGTGCCGACGGATTGCACGACGGTTCGCCCAACTGGTACCAGACGGAATTCGACGCCTTCACGAAGGCGACGGGGATCAAAGTACAATATGTCGAGGGCGGCTCGGGCGTCATCGTCGAACGCGTCGCCAAGGAGAAGAGCAACCCGCAGGCCGACGTCCTGGTCACCCTGCCGCCGTTCATCCAGAAGGCCGCGGCCGATGGCCTGCTGCAACCCTCGAGTCCGGCCGGCGCCGATCAGATCGCCACCGGCGAGAAGGACCCGCAGGGGCGCTACTATGCGCTGGTCGATAACTATTTCAACTTCATCTACAACGGGTCGGCGCTGGACACGCCACCAGAGAGCTTCACCGATCTGCTCGATCCGAAATACAAGAACAAGATCCAGTATTCGACGCCCGGCCAGGCCGGCGACGGCACCGCGGTCATGCTGCAGGTCAATCATGCCTTCGGCAGCAAGGATGCCGGTTTCGACTATCTGAAGAAGCTGCAGGCCAACAATCGCGGGCCGTCATCCTCGACCGGCAAGCTGACCGCGCTGGTGAACAAGGGTGAGATCTGGGTCGCCAACGGCGATCTGCAGATGAACATGGCGCAGATGGCCGACAACCCGAACATTCAGATCTTCTGGCCGGCCGGTCCGGATGGCCAGCGCTCGACCTTTGCCCTTCCATACTACATCGGGCTGGTGCAGGGAGCGCCGCACGCCGACGCCGGCAAGAAGCTGATCGACTTCCTGTTGAGCCAGGAGGCGCAGATGCAGGTCAGCGCGATCGCCCAGGGCATGCCGGTGCGCCAGGACGTGCATCCGACCGACGACAACTACGCGCAGCTCTTGTCGAAGATGAAGGGCGTCATGGTCTGGACGCCGGATTGGGCAAAGGTCCTCGACGACCTGCAGAAGGACGTCGCCCGCTGGCACGAGGTGACCGGCAGTTGACCGCATCTCAACTCGCCTTGGAGGGAGTTCAGCGCGCGCCCGTAAGAGCGGCGCTGGCTACCGCCGCGGGCATTGGGATCGGCTTCGAGAGCGTGAGCGTCGCCTACCGCGGCACGACCGTCCTCCAGGACTTCAGCCTGGCGGTTCCGCCCGGCGAGATCGTCGCGCTGATCGGTCCCTCCGGATCGGGCAAGACGACGGCGCTCCGTGCCGTCGCCGGTTTCGCTCGGCCGGCACAGGGGAGGGTCCGCATCGGCGATCGGGATGTGACCGCGCTGCCGCCCTATGCCCGCGATATCGGCATGGTTGTCCAAAACTACGCGTTGTTCCCGCATATGCGGGTCGACGAGAACGTGGCTTTCGGCTTGCGGGCGCGGCGGTCGCCCGAGGCGCTGGTGGTCGAGCGGATTCGGGAATGCCTGCACATGGTCGGGATGCTCGACTTTGCCAGGCGCTATCCGCGCGAGCTCAGCGG
>JBKPDM010000013.1:0-4103 GCA_046727895.1 Pseudomonadota bacterium
GGTCGTCCCCAGCCAGCAGACCAGCCGGTCATCGTAGATGTGAACCTTGAGCCTCGAGCCGATCAGCCGGGAGGGCACGGTGTACAGCACCCCGCGGACCGAGATCGTCGCCGAGCGTGTGACCGTGACCGTCGCGACCGAGAAGTCGGTGGTGCGAAAGCGCGGCAACGGCCGCATCACCTTCAGCTCGGTCTCGACCGCCGTCCTCCGGCGGACGTTCTTGCGCATCACGAACTCGGCCAGGAATGCCTGGTAGCTCGCCACATCCGGAAAGTCTCGGGACCCGCGCAGCGCCAGCGCCTCCTTGAGCCCGATCTTGAGGTGCCCGTGCGCGGCCTCGACGCTACCGTTCTCATGCGACACGCCCGCATTGTTGCGGGTCGGCTCCAGCCCATAGTGCTGGCAGAAGGCCGCGTAGGCCGCGGCCTCATCGTCGGTACGCTGCAGGTTCCGATAAGCGGCCGACAGTCGATCGGTGCGATGGCTCCGGGGCACGCCGCCGAGCTGCCATAGCGCCTCCTGCAGGCCTTCGGTCAGCGCGGTGAAGCTTTCCCCACCCTGGATCGCCTTGACGTACTGCCAGGCCGAAAACGCCAGCCAGAAGTGGTACAGCAGATGCGCAAACGGCGCGCCGGCGATCGTCACCTGTAAGCTCGAGCCGTCGGTGAAATCCGATAGCGCCTGTTCGCCCGGGGGATGCTCCTGGCGGAAGATGATCTCCCGCTCGGGACCCTCGGTGGCGCGCCAGGTTGCGACCCGCCGCTGCAAGGTGCGCAGCAGACGGTCAGGATAGCGCTCGGGATACCGAGGGGGAGGCTGGCGGCTTCGCCACCAACCGGCCATCGAGTTTGTCGTCAGGCGGCCATCGTAACTGACGTCACGCACTGGTCGATCATTGGGAGCAATGGTGCAATGAGTAAGAGGCTCATGAGCGCGGCGCGACTGGGTCGGTCTCGGCCGCCGACTGCTGCTCGATCAGCACGACCAGGTCCTCGGCGAGCAAGGTGGCGTCGGCGGCATTCATGGCTGCGCTCCCTGGGCCTCAGGAGATGGCGCAGTGCGCTTCGCCAATCGCGTCAGCTGCTCGGCCATGGCGGCACGGTGCGGCGTTTCTGGCGCCGGCGTGCGGCCCGCTGCTCGCGCTTCGCCTCGGCCTTAGCCCGGCGTTCGGCTTGGCGGTGGCCGGCGGCGTCCTTCACGGCAGCAGCCCCAGGCGGTACATCTCCTCGCGCCGGATTAGCTCCTGCTCGGCAGCTTCGGTCTCGGCCTCGGTTGGCGGCGGGCGGAGCCGGGCATGCGCATCGACCTCGGCTAGCAGCTCCTGCCGCTCAAGCTCGGTCAGCCGATCGGCTGACGGGTCGGGCGGACGCGGTGCCAGCTGTGCAGCGATCCGGGCGAGATAGGCGGCGTGCGCCGGGCTGGTCAACAGCCCCCGACGGCACTGGTTGGCACATTTGTGCGGCCGCCGGACGCGGCGCGGATGAAGATGAAAGAAATCTATCGTTTGCATGACCGGACCGTCCGGTCATGCAATCTGATAGCCGACTTGCCCCACGCAACACAGCAGTTCAGCCTGTTAGTCAGGACCGGACCAACCAGGCTCGGCTTTCAAAGCGGCTCTGTGATCAGCTCTAGCGCCTCTTATGCCTGACAGAGTCTCCCCCTCGCTTGCAACCCCTTCGGTTTCCCGCTACCTCAGCATCCAGCCACCAAAAAACAGGAAGGCACCTCCCCATGAGGGGCGAGTGGATCACTGTGCCGGCGGCCGACAGCAACAGCTTCCGCGCCTATCTCAGTAGACCGGCAAGGGGCAGCGGCCCGGGCCTCCTACTCCTCCAGGAGATCTTCGGCGTCAACGAGACCATGCGCGCGGACCAGCTTGCCGAGGCGGGTTACGTGGTCGTCGTCCCGGACCTGTTCTGGCGTTTGGAGCCCGGCGTCGAGCTCGACTACAGCCCAGAAGGCTGGCAGAGAGCGTTCGAGCTCCCGGCTCGGTTGGCACATTTGCTGCGGCCGAGACGCAGCCTGGGCGACCTGGCACCACCCTACCGTGCCGCGATGACTTGCTACGGGGCTCAAGGAGCGCACAATGGCCACTGTGGAGCCGGTATCTGGAGAATCCCGGGTTAAGGGATGAGTCTTTCCACGCTTGGACGCGATCCGCAAGGTCTGCACGCTACCTGCAGCAGCTCGACGCCGCCGACCGGCAGAAGACCCCATACCAGCCTCATTAAGAACTGACCATCGCCCAGTCGAGAGCAGAGAGGGAGCGGATGCGGTCGGTTTCGGCGAGGAGCGCATTCCAGGCGGCGCAGCAGGCGGCGAGGATGTCGTCGTAGGCCGGCTAGACACGGTGCGACAGGAAGCGCTCGCGGAGGTAGAGCCAGACCCGTTCGATGGCGTTCAACTCGGGCTAAAGCGGGCGACGGCGCTCCCCATCGCAGCCGCCCGGTTAACCAGCGCCTGCCCGGCCGTCAACTGGAAACGCCCGGCGTGCGCTGGCGCGGCCAGGTTCGCCTCCTCTGATTGTTCGAATCACTTGACGGCGGCCGCCGTGCGCAGCTGAACTCGACGCTCACGTGCGTCCAGCCGGATCGTTCGCGGACCCGAGGGTCCTTACCGCCGAAGGGAGCGAGATGCCGCCCGTCCCAGCTCGCGTCGGCCTGGCGCCGATCCCGATGCCGCCCGCAGCAAGCTGACCGATGCCCCCGGTCGAGCCGACCCTGCAGATGTGGTTCACGCTCGCGCTCACGGCGGCGGCGATCGTGGTCTACGCGGCCGAGCTGCTGCCGGTTGAGCTGACCTCCCTCGGCATCCTCGGCGCATTGCTTCTGCTCTTCCAGGCGCTGCCGCCGGTTGACGCGGCAGGCACGCCGCTGATGGGCGTGAACGACGTCCTCCTCGGTTTCGCCAGCCCGGCCATGATCGCGGTCAGCGCCCTCCTGGTGGTCGCTCAGGCGATGGTCAGCACGGGCACGCTCGAAGGCATCGCCCGCTTCCTCGTCTGGCTGTCGCGGGGCAGCTTTGATCGGGCGCTCGCCTTCAGCCTGGGCTATGTCATCGCAAGCAGCGCATTCCTCAACAACACACCGGTCGTCGTGATCTTCATGCCGATCCTGCGCTCGATCGCCGAGCAGTTCGGCCGCCCGGCCAGCGCCGTAATGATGCCGCTCAGTTTCGCGGCGCTCCTCGGCGGCATGCTGACCCTGATCGGCACCTCGACCAACCTCCTGGTGTCCGGCGAGCTTGCCAAACTGAGCCAGCGGCCGTTCGGGTTCTTCGACCTCACCCTGCCCGGACTGGTTCTGGCGGTGGCTGGCGGCGTCTACCTCCTGCTCATGCCCCGGCTGTTGCCTCAACGGGACGAGCCGCCGGGCCTGGTTATGGCCGAAGGCAAGCAGTTCATCGCCGAGCTCGACGTCGGGACGGATTCGCCGCTGATCGGGGAGAGCCCGCGCGGCGGCATGTTCGCGAGCCTCGCCGAGGTCACCGTGCGGCTGGTCCAGCGGGGCGCGCAGGCCATTCTGCCGCCGTTCGAGAACGTCACGCTTCAGGCCGGCGACATCCTAATCGTGGCCGCGACTCGCAAGGTGCTGACCGAGATGCTCGCGAAGTATCATGGCCATCTGCTCAATCCGCCGGCGGCCGAGCGGGCGGCCCGGCCACGCGGGCAGCGCGAGATGGTGCTCGCCGAGGCGATGGTCCGGCCGGCATCGCGCATCGCCGGCCAGACCCTCGAGTTCACCAACTTCCCGGCGCGCAGCCGCTGCACCGTGCTCGGCACCCAGCGGCGCGCGCGGATGTTGCGGACGCGGCTCGGCGACCTGCGCCTCGCGCCCGGCGATGTGCTGCTCCTGCTTGGCTTTGCCGATGACATCGTGGGGCTGCGCACCGACCCGGATCTCCTGCTCATGGAGTGGTCGGCGAGCGAGATGCCGCTGGTGCGCAAGGCTCCGCTGGCCGCGATCATCTTCGCCGCAATCGTCCTCCCGGCGGCCCTCGACCTGGTGCCGATCGTGGTCACCGCCGTGCTCGGTGTCCTCGCGCTGATCGTGACGGGTTGCCTCAACATTCGCCAGGCGGCGCGGGCGGTGGACCTACAG
>JBKPDM010000014.1:0-10235 GCA_046727895.1 Pseudomonadota bacterium
GGTCAAGGTGGTCGCGGCGTTGATCAGCTTGGTGCCGTTGAAGTCGGTATCGTTGGCGACCCGGTCGATTTCCATTTTCAGCGCCTGGAACTCGGTGTCCAGAAAGCTTCGCTCGGTGGTGCCCAGGTTTGCCGAGCTCGACTGCATGGCGAGCACCTTCATCCGGGTCAGGATGTCGGAGATGGTGCTCATGGCGCCATCGGCGATCTGCAGCATCGAATTCGCCTGGCCGGCGTTGACCACCGCCTGCTTGAGGCCCTGGACCTCGGCATTCATGCGCTGGCCGATCGCCATCGAGGCGGCGTCGTCACGCGCCGAGACCACCCGCTTGCCGATCGACAGCTTGGCCAGCGAGGAGCTCGCCTCCATGTCGGTCCGCATCAGATTGCGGTGGGCGACGTCGGCGGCGTAGTTGGAAACGACGTTCAAAGTCATGAGGTGTCCCTCCTACCTGGACGGTCCTGCGTGAGCGGCTACGTGCCGCATGCCGGCCACATGGCCGGGCTGGTGGCGCGCCGCAGGCGCCGTGCCAGCTTCGTCCAGGCGAGTAAAATCAAGGCCTTGAGGGCCGCGATGCGGTCCGGCGAGCGGCGCCGACCCGGCAAGATCTGCCGGTCGCCGGCGCCGCTCGGCAAGGCTTGCCGGGCTTCGTGGGGGAGGCGAAGCCCGGCACCGACCACTGGATTGGCCGCAGCAGGTTCTCTGCGGCGGTTGCTTGGCCCGGACGAGCGTGACGATGCCGGCGGGACCTGCCTCCGGCTGAGCAAGGTCTGTGCCAGTTAAGGTTATCGTTTTAAATCAGCCGGTTAAGCTTAACGAAGAATCCCCTCTCCACTTTCATCGGCAGGATTTGCCGCCCATGGGCCAAGCCTGCCGGGTGCCGGGCCGGCTGCGCCGCGGCGCCCGGTAAATGCGTAGCAGCTCGTTAACCATCTCTCGGCTAGATCCCGGCCGCGCTGTAGCTGCGAATTAACCGAGGTGGTCCATGTCGCATAGCATGCTCACGTCGTCGCCGCACCCCGCGGCCGCCACGGCCGCAGGGCGGGCTGTGGCGCGCCCGGTGGTGCGCCTGGTCCACCACTTGGCCCGCTCGGGGGGAACCCTGATCAGCCGATGTCTCGGCTGCATGTCGGGTGTCCTGCTGCTGAGCGAGATCCACCCGCTCGGGACCCGGCACTTCAACCCGCTGATCCAGGCCCAGCGCTGGTACGGCCTGCTGTCGAGCCAGGACCTGGCTGAGCTCCGGGCGCGCGGCGGGGTCGGCTTTGCCGACGCGATCGCGCTGATCCAGCGCCGCGCCGAGGACTGCGGCCAGCAGCTGGTGATCCGCGACTGGACCCATCTCGACTTCACCGGCGTGCCGTTTGTGCCGCGCCCGGCCCAGCGCCTGTTGACCGCCGAGGCGCTGGCGGCGCGCTTCGGGCTGCGCCAGGTCTGCACGGTGCGCCACCCGCTCGACCAGTGGCTGAGCCTCCGGCAGCTGGCCGTGGTCCAGGGACGCCTGACGCTGGAGGGCTTTCTCGCCGGCTACCGACGCTTCGCCGAGATCGCCCGGACGATCGGCTACTATCGCTACGAGGACTTCACGAGCGACCCGAGTCGTGTGATGAAGGCGCTCTGCCAATGTCTGGAGCTGCGCTTCGATCGCCACTTCGGCGAGCGGTGGCGCGATTACGCCTTCGTCACCGGCGACGTCGCGGGCAGGCGCGGCGGGGGCGAGATCCGCGCCGTGCCGCGCCGGCCGGTCGAGCCGGACCTGCTCGAGGCGATCGCGGCCAACGCCGACTATCGGACGAGCCTCGAGCTCCTCGGCTACCAGCACCCCTAGAGCCGAACCCTCGGAGGGTCGATCAGGCGGCGGTGACTGCGGCTTCGGGTCGACGTGGATAGCCGAGCAGCTCGAGCTCGCCAGCGAACCGCTCGCCCAGCCGCTCGATCTGCTCCGGCGTCATCTGCCCGATGCCTCAGGTGGCCAGGCCGCGATTGATGAAGCGCCGGCCGGCTTCATGACCGGCCTCCAACCCCCGCTGAGCGAAGAGGCCGGCGGCGCGCCGTTCGCGGATCTCTGCCTCCTCCAGCCGTCGCATGGTGGCGAATGATGCGCCGTCGACTGCCCGCGCGACCGTCGCGCCATCGCGCTCGAGGCCGAGGAACTGGCAGAGGCGTCCGGCTGCGTGCACCGGATTCACGAACAAATCCTCGTAGCGAAGCCAGAGGTTAGGAGCCCGATCGGCGGCCGCACGCCAAACGCGGATGTGCCCGCACCAGGTGCCCATGCCGAGGCGGAGCCAGCGTGGGTCGCCCCGATGAGCGATGAACTGCTCGACGTAGCAGGCACTTTCGATGGCCGGGTCCGGTAGCGCCGCGCCGGCGCCGCAGAAGAGCCGGTAGTCGAAATTCGACAGCGCGACGTCCCACGGGTTGCGGGCGACGTAGACAAACCCGACCATGCGATGGGGAAAGGGGATCCGCTCCGGCAACCAGTGGGTCTTGACCGGGAGAGCGGCCCGCCCGGCGGACGCCGGCAGGTGATGCAACTTGTGGGCGTCGGGCACGGCGCGCTGCAGATCCTCCGAGCGAACGACGGGCTCGTGCAGGAGGTTATAGAGCAGCGCGCGCAGCCAGGTGTTGCCGCTCTTGGCATAGGAGGCGAGCCAGAGCACCGACGGCGTCTCGGGCTGGTCGCCGGGGGGAGCTGGTGGTTGCATGGCAGGCATCAGGCAGCCTCGCACCACAGCCGCCAGACCGCCCGATAGGCCTCCTCGAGCGCCCGCGCGTGGCCGGCATGGTCGCAGAGCGGCGAGCGGGCCATGTCGGCGCGCAGATTGCGCCGCGCGGCGGCGAGCAGCTCGGGCTGGCTCGCCAGCAGGCGCGCGGTCAGCACGTATTCGTCAGGCGTGCCGGCGATCCCCCCCGAAAGCCGATCGCGTCGAGCAGGCTGGCGCCGACCCGGCCCGAATGCCGCTCGCCAACCAGCGTGATCACGGGCACGCCCATCCAGAGCGCTTCGCAGGTGGTCGTGGTGCCATTGTAAGGGGACGTGTCGAGCGCGATGTCCACCTCGCCGTAGGTGGCGAGATGCTCGCTCGCGGTCGCCACATAGGCGGTGAAATCGATCCGGGCCGGATCGACGCCGGCGGCGCCGAAGGCATCTCTGAAATGAGCCTGAGTGGTCGGGTCGCCGCTGCCCGAGGCCTTGAGCAGCAGACGTGACCCGGCGACCGCGCGTAGCACCTCGGCCCAGAGCGCCACGACCTTGTGGTTGACCTTGGCTAGATTGTTGAACGAGCCGAACGTGACCTGGCCGCTTTGCAGAACGGGCGGCGGGCCGGGCTCCGGCGCGTGATTCGGCACCGCAAACGCGAGGAAGCAGCGGGGCAGCCGGATCAGGGTCTCGGTGTGGACTTCGTCGGCATCGTCGGGATCGGCGACGTGATCGGTGATCCGGTAGTCGAGCTGCGGCAGCCTGGTCGTGTTGGGATAGCCGAGGTAGCTGATCTGGATCGGGGCGGGCCGCGCGGTGCAGGCCAGCAGCCGGCTGTCCTTGGTGAAGCCCGCGAGGTCGACCAGGATGTCGATCCGATCGTCGCGGATCGACCTCGCGAGCCCGGCATCGTCGAGCGCCGTCACGTCGCGCCACTCGCTCACGAGGCTCCGCAGATGCTCGGTCACGCCGTCGGGCCTGGCGACGTGCGCGTAGGCGACCACGTCGAACCGCTCGCGATCGAATGCCTCGAAGATCGGCGCCACGAAATAGGCCACCGAATGGGTGCGGAAGTCCGGCGACAGATAGCCGATCCGCAGGCGACGTTCCGGATCAGGGTCGCGCTCGGGGTGCGGCGCCACGGGGGCGATCGCATCGGCGAACGCCGCCCCGAACGCTCGATGCTCGCGGAACAGATCGGCGCGCGAGAGGTCGGGGTCGTAGTTGAGATACATGAGGCGCGACATCTGGAGCGTCGCCGAGCGCGGCGCGAGCTGCCGGATCGGCCGCATCGCAGCAATCGCCTCGCCGATTCGCGCCTGCTGGACCAGCATCGTGCCGGTGAGATTGGCGACGTTGGCGGCCTGAGCACCGGTCTTTCGAACCCGGTCGAGCACTTCGGCCATGCGCCTGTAGTCGCGCCGCCGCAGAAGCGCCGAGGCGAGCAGAATGCCCGCTTCAGCCTGATCGGGATGCTTCGCCAGCACGCGCTCGGCGGCTTCGATCGCCTGCTCCGCGCGGCCGAGCTCGAGGGCGAGCTTGGCGACCGGCAACCACCAGCCGAGCCGGTGCGGCGCCCGCCTCACGGCCTCGCGATAGAGCTCGAGCGCTCGTCCGGGATCGCGCTGGCCGAGTGCTTCGGCGCGGGCGGCGAGCGCGTCGGGCGTCTCGGGCGCCGGGGCGGCCAGCGTCGCCGGGTCGGCGTGCGCGCTTCGGCCGGCCTGCTCAGCCGGCATGATCGGTGACGGGGCCGAGCGGGTGGTGCAGGCTGTAGCTGTGGCAAGCGAGGACGTGCTGATAGCCGAGCCGGCGCGCGGTGTCGATCAGGAGGGGGGCCTTGAGGTTGGCGGTGAAGCGGACGCCTTGGGCCTCCGGGCGCGCGGTCACGATGCCGAGCACCGCGAGCGATGGCGGCTCGATCCCGAGGCTCTGGCAGGCCAGCTCGAGATCGGCCCTGGCGATCGGACCGCGGAGCGGGTCGAGTGGCAGCACGAGGAAGGCGAGCTCGGGCTCCTCCACCGACTGCAGGAGCTTGAAGACGACCTTGCGATCGGGCACGTTGGTCAGGGCAAAGCGCCGCCATCGCGCGAAGCCGAGCAGGCCGTTCGGCAAGGTTATGAGCCGCTCCGCATCCAGGCTGACCACGCCGAACCGGGTGACGATCGAGGGCAGCGGATCGGAGCCGAGCATCGGTTGCGGCCGGGCCGCGGTGGACGTCACACTGGCCGCTTGGGTCATCAGTGGCTCCTGAAACTCCTGAGAACGCGGGCTAAGGCCGAAGCAGCGGGCGGTTCCCGAAAAACGCGGATCTTGCGGCAACCGCTCAGCGCAGGAAGTCGGCGAGACTGAGCTGGCTGAGGCGGGCGATGGTCGCCAACGCGCTCTCGACGACCATCTGGTCCTGGGTCATGCGGGTGATGGCCTCGCTGACGTCGACGTCCTCGATGTCGCTGATCTGATTGTCCAGATAGACTTCGGCATCGCCGTGCGCGAGGTTGATCCGCTCGAGCGCCGCCTGGTGTGCGCCGATCTCGCTCTGGTAGTCGGCGACCTTCGGAAGTGCCGAATTGACCAGGCCGAGGGCGTTCTCGAGCATCGCCTGATCGTTGTTGCCGTCGCCTTCGATCGCCGCGCGGAGCGCGCCGATCAGCTCCTGGAAGCCCTCGCGATCGGCAGTCATGCCGTAGCTGACTTCCTGGTCGACATCGGCGCGTACGGTAAGCTGGACCCCGTCACCCTGGTAGTAGGTATCGTCCGGCGCGCCAAAAGCGCTGAACGCCGGATCGAGGACCACGGGGCCCGTGTCGGTCTGGGAGCCTGCGAACAGATAGCTGTCGCCCAGTTTGACGTTGAGATCGGCGACCGCCTGGCTAGCAGCTGTTCTGCCTCGGGCGTCATCACGCCGGGGACTCCCTGGGAATTAAGCCGCTGGATCAGGAGGCTCTTCAGCCGGGTGCCGATATCGACCAGCGAGCTCGTCGAGCTCTCCATGGCGGTCAGCGGAGAGCCAGCACTACAACCCAAGCAATCTGCGGCACACAGTTACGGCCGTAAGCATCAGAAGACGTCGCGCAAGCGCTCGGCAAGCGTTAGATTAGAGGTGGCAGGACCCGGGCGGCAGGATCGCGATCGCCGACAGCAGCGCCGCCGCGATCATAAGCACGATCAGGGCGGCGTTGCTCACGACCGATCGTCCTGTCGTAGCGCACGATGTCCTCGCAGTAGGTCGGCCAGCCCTCCAGTTGGCGCTTGAGCGCCACCCCCTGGATCGACAAGACTCGCTGAGCTCCCCTTCGGCGGCTACCCGGATCACATCCAGCCGGTCCAGCTCGTCATTGGTCGTCCATGAGATCCACGCCAGCTCGGGGCGGATGGTGGGCCTCCAACCGCGGCCGCAACGCCGCCAGCCCGGCCTCGATCTCGGCCAGGCGAGGCGGCGCTCGTCATCACCGCGGCGGCCATGGCCGGGGATCGTGGCGCGCCAAGCGCTCGGCCGTGGTCATCGTCGCCGGCAGGCCTCGATGCTGCCCCCGGTAGACCGCCTCCATATGCCAGACGTCGGGCAGCACCAGATCCTTGACGTAGCTGACGTACAGCGTCGCCAGCCGGTCGTCGGGCCGATCGCGGTTGGGCATCGAGAGCAGCATGCAGCCCTCGCGCTCTTGCTGATCGAGCATCTGCTGTCAAGCCCGAGCAGGGCGCGGGGCGACGGCGCGACGATGCGGATCCTGCCACAGCTCGGCCGCCTCGGCCTCGCCCTGCTCGAACGCGAACTCTAGCCGGCCCAGCTCACCGCTCGACATTCGAGCGCCCACGCTGGGTCGTCCGGCTCCGGCCCGAGCAGGCGCCGGGCGGCGACCTCGATCGCGGCGAGGCGGCGCTCGATGGGCTTCATTGGAAGTGGCAAGCCGTCTGCGGCATCGTCATGAGCCCGCTCACCAGCAGCGCCGCCACGGCGCCGAGCAGCACCAGCAACGCGTCGCTCATGGCGCCTCCACGCTCGCCATCCGACTGAGCGCCATCGCCTGGATGCTGATGCAGCGCAGCCGCTCGGCCTCGGTCGCCGGTGGCCCGCCGCCTTCGACGCGGCGATACAGCTCCTCCAGCCAATCCAGGTCCGCGTCGGCGATCCATTCGACCCATGCGAGCCCTTCGGGCAACGGTGGCGGCCGCAGCCGCGCCAGACGAGCCTCCAGGTCGACCAGGCGGCGCTCGATCGACTTCATAGCTCGGACAACGCCACCGCCGCGCTGACCTTCGGGTCTTCGGCGCGGGATTCCCGGAACGGGCGCTCGACCCGCGCGGGCAGCGCCTCGCGGGCGCCCGCTGCATCCGCTTTTGCTCTGGCCTGCCGTGCGCGAGCCCATTCGGCCCGCCGCATCCTATTCTCGTTCTCGGTCAACTTCGGCCGCCCGCGCAGCTGAGACGGCGTATCGGTGCCGTTGGGTGGTGTGGTGGCGCTGCGCGACCGCCGCGCGCGTCCCTGATGAGGCTCCAGCAGCCCGCTGGCGGCTATCGCCGAGAGGGCGGGCTCGATCGCCCCGACCGCCGCAATCGCGGTGTCGATCCGATCACGAAGAACCAGCCGTTGGCCCAGCATGTCCGATGCTCATCCCGCTGAGGCCGCCGGCGGCCAGGGCCAGCGCCTGCAGCCGCTCGATCTCGACCAACAACCACGAGCGCCGCCGTCTCGCCTCGGTCAGCCCGACCTAGTCCCACGCGGCCTCGATGAGATTCGAGCATGCAATTCCGAGCGGGGCAACCCGTACCTGTGGCAACCCAAGGGCAACTCGACTAAGAGTGAGGCAGGCAGATGGGAGGCCACGCCAATGGACTTCAAAGATCGGCGCATCTGGTATGGCGTCGCGGTCGTGATCGTCGTGCTTACCATCATCGGCTACGCGACCGGCTGGTCCAACGGCGCGCCCGCGCCGGCACCCCAGTATGCAGCACCGCCATGCTACGAAGACCGGTCATATCGTGTGCCACCGACACGCGGTACGAGCCTAGGTTGCGCGCGGCCGCGCCGGTCTCTAAGTTCTAGGCCTCTGGCAATCTGGCGCCGGCGCAATCGCGTCGGCGCGACCCTCGACCAGGTATGTTCTTGACCCGTTGCTCACCCAACAGGCACGCAACAATCCTTCGCGCGCATATCCGCATATCGGGCGCAGCGTGCACGAGGTTGTGTTCCAGCCGGGGCGGCCTCTCCCCGCGCCGCTGAAAGCGCATAGCTGGACGTTATGGGATGGGAAAGGAGAGGGGGGTGACAGCCCATCCAGAGGCTCGCGTTCTTGAGGGTTCCGACCCGAACCGCTCCCGGCATTGAGCTGGATTGCGCAATGAGGTATCCGGCAGCGGAGATGCGCCCATGACCAACGGAGACCGGCCCAAACTCCGGTCGCAAAGCCCGAAAGATCGGTTCAGTGCGTGCGCGGCTACCTGCTTTCTTTGTGCGTAGACTTTGTCCGCCGCTTACGTTGCGGTGCTCGTTCGGCGCCGCGCCGATAGTACAATATTGCGCCGACCAGTGGCAGGCTGAGGATGAGGAGAAACCAGCCAGACTTGCGCCACCACGACATGGGGTTGGTAAGAAGATCAGAAAGCGCAATCATCGCCAGGCTGATGGCGGTCAGAGCGGTGACCAAGAGAAGGGCTTCTATGGCGCTCGACATGGTCAAGGCTCCTGAGTGCAGGAAATTTTCGGCTGGGGTGGGATGTTGTTCATCAGGCGAGGTTGCGCCGCCCCGGCGACCCAAGTAGCACTACGTCATCAGCCGGGTTCCCAGCAGATCTTTCGTGCCTCAAGCGGTCTTGCCGGGCTCCATTCCTTCGCGCGCGGCGGACCGGCGCACGAGCACCTTGTCGATGCGCCGCCCGTCCATGTCGACGACCTCGAAACGCCACCCGCCATAGGCGACCGTCTGCCCCACCTCGGGCACGCGGCCGAGCTGCGCCAGAATGAAGCCAGCGAGCGTGTGATAGGTCCCATTGTCCGTCAAGCTCTCGAAGCCGAGGCGCGAGCTTGAGCTCGTCAATTGCGAGCAGGCCGTCCATGAGCATGGAGCCATCCTCGCGCCGGACGATGGCCGGCTCCTCGCCCAGGCGGCGCTCTGGCATGTCCCCCACGACCGCCTCGAGGACGTCCTCGACCGTCACCACTCCCTCGACCTCGCCATATTCGTCAACCACCAGCGCCATGCTCACCCGCGCTTGGCGGATCGCTTCGAGCGCACTGAGCACCGGCATGCTGTCGTGCAGAACCAACGACGGGCGCACGGCGGCGCCCAGATCCAACGTCCGGCCGGCGAGGTAGGCATCCAGCAGGCTCCGCACATGAACGACGCCGAGCACTTCATCGAGGCTGCCCTTGCCGACGACGAAGCGGCTGTGCCCGCTCTCCTTAATGACGCGGGCGATCTCCGCCGGGTCGTTCTCGACATCGAGCCAGACCAGCTCGACGCGCGGCGTGATCGCGCGCACCGGCCGGTCGGCGAGCCGCAGCACACGGCCGATCATCTCCTGCTCCTGCTTGTAGAAGACGCCGGTACGTGCCCTCTGCGATCAGCATCCGCACCTCTTCCTCGGTTACCGTGTCGTGCGGCGGAGCCTCACTGCCCAGCAGACGCAGCACGAGCCGGCTCGAGCTATCGAGCAGCCAGACCGCCGGCGTGCTGATCCGCGACAGGAGGTCGATGATCGGCGCCACTAAGGCCGCCACACGCTCAGGTGCCCGGAGCGCCAGCTGCTTGGGCACGAGCTCGCCGACGACGAGAGAGATAGGTGATGGCGATCACGACTAGCGTGTAGGCGATCTCAGCGCTGAATGGCGCCAGGCCGGGCAGACGCGCAAGAGCATCGTCCGGTGGCTCGGCGAGCGCGGCGCCGCCAAAGGCGCCGGCGATGATGCCAACCAGCGTGATGCCGATTTGCACCGTCGAGAGCATGCGGCCGGGGTCGCGGGCAAGCGCCAGCGCCAGACGGGCGCCGCGGCCACCCTTTCGGGCCGAGGCCTCCAGCCGAGCCGGCCGTGCCGAAACGACGGCGAGCTCCGACATCGCAAGGTAGCCGTTGAGCAGAACCAGGGCCAGAACGATGAGAATCTCGAGCGGGGGCATCTTCCTCTCCTTAACCGGACTTAAACAGTATGCCGCCTGACACTCGCCGAAAGCCGCGATCGTCGAGATCACCGTCCGGGCCCGACCAGAGGCTGGGGTCCGATAGCCTCGGAGAATTTCTGATGGCCGGGCTGCCGCGACCTGCCGAGCTTTCAGGCCCGCTTCGGCACCGACGCGCAGTGTCGGGGATTATCTGTTTCGGGCGCGCCGGCACGATCGAGCAGACCAAGCGGGGTAGCCGGACCGGGAGACCGGGCTTCCAGGTGGTTCCTGGCGATCTACCTCGTGACCTCGAGCAAGGCCGGGATCTCGGGGGATGGAGGTCAAGCGCGAGCTGAAGGCGTGAGCCAGGCTGGCGGGCCGCTCGAGCTGGCAAGCTGGCCTGACGGCCTAACCAGACGTTATGGGATGGGAAG
>JBKPDM010000015.1:0-6051 GCA_046727895.1 Pseudomonadota bacterium
TTTACCCGCTGATGGCTTGTAAGGCTTTGGCACGTCTGGGTTTGCCGGTGTGGGCGCGGGCGTTGTGTAGCCACGTGCTGCCGGATGGCCACGTGCAGGCGGTGCTCGGCACCCTGCGCCGCCCGGGCTTCGACCGGCTGCTGCCGCGTGGGCCGGAGCGGCGGCGCAACCCGGCTCTGGGGCTGATCGCTTGGCCGCCGGGCTGGGGAACGGGGCCCCCAACCCCGTTCTGGCGGCCAAGCGGCTCTTGGAGCCGGCGGCGAAGCTGGCCCGTTTCGGCTACAGCCGCCATGGGCGGCGTGAGCGCCCGCAGATCGTGATCGGCCTGCTCTGCGCCGCCGACGGTTGCCCGGTGGCGGTGGCGGTGTTCGAGGGTGATGTCGCCGACCCGCTTACCCTGGGGGTGCAGATCGCCAAGCTCAAGAAGCGGTTCCGGCTCCGGCGGGTGGTGCTGGTCGGCGACCGCGGGCTGGTGACCAAGGCACGCATCGAGACCGAGCTGAAGCCGGCCGGGCTGGACTGGATCACCAGCCTGCGCGCCCCGGCGATCCGCAGGCTGCTCGAGGATGGCCCGCTGCAGCTCTCCCTGTTCGACGAGCGCGATCTGGCCGAGATCGACAGTCCTGACTATCCCGGCGAACGGCTGATCGTGGGCAAGAACCCGCTGCTCGCCGCGGAGCGAGGGCGCAAGCGCGACGCGCGATCTGCAAGCCATCCAGGCGCGGGTGCGGCGCGCCCGCCAGCCGCTCAAGGGCGCCGCCGCGATCGGCCAGGCCGTCGGCGCCGTGCGCGCCCGGCGCAAGGTCGGCAAGCATTTCCGAATCACCATCGCCGATGACGATCTGCGGTTCGCCCGCGACCAGGCGGCGATCGCCGCGGAGGCGGCGCTCGACGGCCTCTACGTGCTGCGCACCAGCCTGCCCGCCGACGCCATGGCCGCCGCCGACACGGTGCGTGCTTACAAGAGCCTGGCCCGGGCAGAACAGGCCTTCCGCAGCCTCAAGACCGTCGACCTCGAGGTCCGCCCGATCTTCCACTGGACGGCGCCGCGGGTCCGCGCCCACGTCCTGCTGTGCATGCTCGCCTGCCACGTGGAATGGCACATGCGCCAGGCGCTGGCGCCGCTGCTGTCCGACGACCATGACCGCGCCGCCGGCGAAGCTCTGCGCCCCTCGCCGGTCGCCAAGGCCAAACCCTCCCCCGCCGCCCGCCGCAAGGCGGCGACCAAGCGCACCGACGACGGCCTGCCCGTGCACAGCTTCCGCTCGCTGCTCGCCGACCTCCTTCGGCCGCGGCATCACGACCGAGCTGCTCGCAAGGCCGACCCAGGTTTACAGCCGCGCTTTCAAGCTGCTCCGGCTCAAACCCTGTAGCCAGTGCCCGGAAAATATCCGTGCGTTCTCAATCACTTCGTCGAAGCTCGGGGTAAAGTTCGGGTTAGACCGGACGGTCGGGCAGAGCCGCGGTCGCCAGATGATTGTCCCAGGGCGTGACCAGCCGCTCGGCGATCGGGACCGGCGACTGACGGCGCGCGCGCGGCTCGACGCGCAGGATCTCGCCCCGGCCGTCGCTGACGATGAAGGCGCCCGGGGCCTCGGCCGGCGTCAGGCCGCAGCCGTCGGCGAGCTCGACGTGGTGCACCAGGCTGCCGGTCTCTGCGTCCCAGAAGGTGAACAGATTGCCGCGCGGGCTGGAGACCGCGAGCAGCTCGCCGCCCGGATCGAACGCGATCGCGCCGGTGTACTGGCGCATGCGGCGAAGGATCTCCGGCGGCGCCTGGAGCAGACGAAGCTCGCCCTGGCCGTCGTGCAGGCCGACCAGCGGCACCTGGTCGCGCCTGCTGCCCTCGTACTGCATCGCGACCGCGACCAGGCCCGCAGCATTGACCGCGACGTGCCGGATGCTGAGCAGGTGCAGGCGCTGGGCGAGGTGCACCTCACCGAGCATCCGCCCGGTCGCCAGCTCGAGGTAGGCGAGCGATGGCACCATGCTGTCGAGGTTGAGCTCGAGGCGGTCATAGTCGGGATGGGTGCGGACGCCGCCGTTGGCGATCGCGAGCGTCTTGCCGTCGGGCATCAGCGTCGCCTCGTGCGGGCCGATGCCGAAGGAGGGCAGCTCACCGATCTGCCGGTAGCCGTCCCCGGCATCGCGCACCCCGATCACGCCGCGCCCGGCCTCATAGTCGTTCTCGGTGGTCAACAGGTAGCGGCCGTCGGCCGAGTAGGTGCCGTGACCATAGAAGTGCCGCCCGGGGGCGGCGTCGATCCGGTGCAGGGCGACACCCTCCGCGGCATCCAGGACCACGGCGAAGCGTCCCGGACGGCGGGCGTAGACGACGCAGTGCGCGGTCCCCGGCCGAAAGCTGATGGCATGCCCGCGGCCGGGCAGCTGCAGGTCGAACACGGTCTGGCCGTCGGCCCGGAAGCCGCTCGTGAAGTAGCGCCCGTCGTCGTCGATCCGGCAGCCGACGTAGAGCGGGCCGGCGCTGCCGCGCGCCGCCGCCGCCCGGAAGCCGAAGCCGACGAGCGCGCTGCCGGCGAGGCTGAGCAGAAAGCCGCGCCGTCCGAATGCCAGGGGCTGAGCCATCGTGCGTCGTCCCATCAGTCGCCATCCAGGGCGTTGAAGCCGATCGCGAGGTCGAGTGCGGGCGCCAGCTCCTGGGCGATCAGCCGCCGCTGCGCCTTGAGCTCGGCGACCAGCGCTTCGACCTTGGGCCGAGAGGCCGGGTCTTCCACCGCCTTGTGCAGGGGCTCGCCGATCGCATCGAGCTTCGCAAACGCGCGCGCGAACCCCTGGCGGATGGCGCTGTCGAGCTGCTCCTCGTCGGCGAGCGCCCGGAGCGCGTCGCCGAAGCCGCCGGGGCTGACGTAAAGGGCCTGGGCGGTCTCGAGGTTGGCCCGGATGTCGGCGAGCGAGCGAGCGCTCCGCCAGTTCTCGGCGCGCATGGGCTTGGCGGTGTCAAGGGACTTGCCGAGCGGCCCCTCGAGCTTGATCACGACGATCGCCTGGAGCGCCGTGTGCAGGCTCTTGAGGTAGTCGCCGGTCGCCTCGTCGGCGCCCTGATAGAAGTCATTGCCGGCGGCCGAGCTCAGAACGGCGTCGCGAAAGCCGCCCGGCCGCTGCCAGTCGTCGAGCAGCCTGCTGGCCTGGTCGGCGAGGTTGCGCCCGATCGCCGCCGCCAGCGCGCAGGCATAGTCGGCCGCGGCCGAGGTCGCCCCGGGCGCCGGCAGCCGGGCGTCGTCATAGAGGATCTGCTCGAGCGCGGGAAAGCCGGTCAGCGCCACGCTCTTGCCGGCCAGCCCGCCGGCCGCGATCAGCGCCGGGTCCTTGGCCGCAAGCGCCTTGGCGAGCTGCCGGGAGACGGCCTCGCGCGCATCGGGGAACAGCTGGATGATCATCGTGCGGCTACCCGAGCGCGCCGGCCCGAACACGATCGGCTGGACGTGCTCCCAAGCGTCCAGCGCCTGCTCGAAGCCGTGGCGAGCGTCAGCCAGATGGTCCGGATCCGGAGCCGCGCAGAAGGCGGCGATCACCGTCCCCAGCCTGGCCGTGGCGTCGGCGAAACCCTGGTAGCCGGGGATCACCACCCTATCGGTGAGCTGCCGGTTGAGGTCCTCGAACGCGCTGTCGGCGCGCGCAGGCAAGCTCGGGGCGAGCGCCACGACAAGCAGCGGGAGGAACCGCACGGGGATGAGCCATGCGCGCATCGTCTCCAGCCCTCAGAGCGAGTTCAGGAACGCGAGCAGGGCGTCGCGCTCCGCCTTGGGCAGCCTGGCGAAGGCCTCACGCGCGGCCTCGGCCTCGCCGCCGTGCCAGAGGATCGCCTCGGAGAGGTTACGCGCGCGCCCGTCGTGCAGGAAGAAGGTGTGCCCGCTGACCTCTTCGGTGAGGCCGATGCCCCAAAGCGGCGGAGTGCGCCACTCCCGCCCGCTCGCTTCGTCCTCCGGGCGCTGATCGGCCAGTCCCTCGCCCATGTCGTGCAGAAGCAGGTCGGTGTAGGGCCAGATCAGCTGGCCGGCGAGCGCCTTGACCTTCCAGTCGCGCCGGGTCGCGAATTTCGGCCGATGGCAGCTGACGCAGCCGGACTCGTAGAACAGCCGCTTGCCTTCGAGCACGATCGGATCGCCCTCGTTGCGGCGCGCCGGCACGGCGAGATTGCGGGCGTAGAACAGGATCTGGGCCATGATCTCATCCGGTGCCTCGAGGTTGTCGTAGTGCGGGCTGTTGCCGTCCGGCGCCGCGCGACAGGCGGCTTCGGCCGCGGTGCAGTCGCCCCAGGCGGCGGGCTGGATCGGATTGCCGATGCCGATGTCGCCGGCGAGCGCATGGCCGCTCTGCTGAGCAATCGAGGGTTCGCCCGCCTTCCAGCCGAAGCGGCCGAGCATCACCTTCTGATCCGCTTTGCTCCAGACCCGGTTTGGCCGCCCGGAGATGCCATCGTGATCGGCATCGTCCGGATCGGCGTTGGCCAGGATGTCCTCGGGCGCCACGGCCTCGAGCAGGCCGAGGCCGATCATCGGCGGCGCGACCCGGGGGCTGATCACGACCCCGGGATGCAGGGGGCCGTAGGCGAGATCGGCGATCCGGTAGGCGGGCTTGCGCAGCCGCACCGTCTCGCCGCCGGCCAGCTCGACCGGGATCTCCACGTAGTCGATCACCATCCGGCCCTCGGGCCGCAGGCCGGGGATCGCAAGATCCTGCAGCTGGCCGCCGTAGGTCGGGTCTTCGATCACGCTCGCCCGGTGGCTCGCGATGAGATCCCGCTCGGCGTCGGTCTCGGGCGGGATCGAGAGGCGAAGGAACATCGAGGCTCCGCTCTCGTCTGGCGCCGAGGGCGGGTGGCCGCGCCCGTCCTTGAGGTGGCAGAGCTGGCAAGCGCGCGCGTTGTAGAGCGGTCCCAGGCCGTCGGCCGCCTGCGTCGATGACGGCGCGATCACCCAGTTGCGCCGGAAAATACCGTTGCCGATCGAGAAATCGGCGCGCTCCTCGAACGACAGGTTGGCCGACGGCTCCGAGAAAGCGTCGCGGGTGAAGGTCGTGCGGTTGGTCGCGCTGCCGCCCGAGAGCGCCTCCCAGCGCTCGGCCTTGGTGAAGTCCCTGGTCGGGGCAAGGATCGCGGCGCGCTGCGCGGCGCTCATCGCGGCGCACGCGGGGACCGCCGGCAAGCTGCCGACGAACGCTGCCGGGAGCGCCAGCAGAGCGATCACCGCGCCGCATGCGCCGCCTTCGCTCACTGGAACACGGCCTCCGGCTTGTCGAGGCTCTTCGAGCCTTCCAGCTGGAGCGGCCCGAGACCGAGCACGGCCACGATCTTCTCGGTGGTCTTGGTCTGGTCGAGCAGGCCATCGATCCCCGCCTGGATCATGGCGTTGCCCTCGGGGTTGTTCTCGCCGATCATCTGGTCGTAGGCCATGATTCCGCGATCGGCGGTGTCCTTGATCTTCTGCATGGCCGCCTGGGTCGCGTCGAGCTTGGCGCGCATCTCGGCATCGAGCGCCGGGTCCTTGGCCCGCACCAGGTCTGAGAGGCTCGGACCCCGGACCATCGAACCGTCGACCCGGCGATAGCGCCCGAGATAGACGTTCTCGATCCCGAGCGCGTCGTAATAGTGCGAGTTGTGCGTGTTGTCGGAGAAGCAGTCCTGCTCCTCCTCGGGGTCGTGCAGCATCAGGCCGAGCTTCATTCGCTCGCCCGCGAGCTCGCCATAGGACAGGCTGCCGAGCCCGAGCAGGATGCCGGTCAGCCCATGCTTCGCCGGGCCGCCCATGACCGCCTGGCGCGCCGCGCCGCCCGCGGACCAGTTGCCGGCCATTTCCTCGAGGTCGGAGATCAGGAGATCGGTTGCCGTCTTCAGATAGGCGCGCCGGCGGTCGCAGTGGCCGCCGGTGCACTTGTCGCCGAGCGCGTAGTCGGTCCACGGCCGCTCGCCCGCGCCCGGCCCGGTACCGTGCAGATCCTGGCCCCAGAGCAGGAACTCGATCGCATGAAAACCGGTCGCGACGTTGGCCTCGACGCCGTCGATCTCCTGCAGCGAGCGAAGCAGCTCTCCGT
>JBKPDM010000016.1:0-11382 GCA_046727895.1 Pseudomonadota bacterium
CCGCCGCCCTGCGCGCGGACGATGCCTGGGTTCGCGCCGGCGCCGCTTGTACGGCGAAGGCCCTGCGCGCGGCTCACGCGCAGATCGCCGGGCAGGTTGACGTGCAACTCCAATCCAATGCGCCGGGATCGGCATGTGTCAAGGACGCCGCGGCGACACCGACGGAGCTCGAGATGGAGCGAGTCCTGTTCCTGAAGCGGCTGCCGCTGTTTCGCTATCTGCCCCTCGACACCCTGCTCGCCGTGAACCGGGTTCTTGAACGCCGACAGTACCTCGCCGGCGAAACGATCATCGAGGCGGGCACGCGCTCGGACCATTTCTGCATCGTCGAGACGGGTGCGGTCGACGTGGGGGCGGAAAACGGCGCCGCCGAGCGCCTGGTCGCGCCGGCCAGTTTCGGTGAGCTAGTTCTGGCCGACGAACGGCCAGCATCGCCGTGCGTGGTGGCCGCCGAGGACTGTGTCCTGCTCGGATTGCATCGGATCGTGTTCCACGATCTCAGCCGGGAACATCCGGAGATCCTGCTGGAATTGTCCAGGCTCCTCGCCCGCCGGCTGCGGCACATCCAGGACCGGGCTAGTCCCGGCAGCTGATTGCGGATCAGCGACTTCGGCGTCGCGTCGACGAGATCCGCCGCGGCGGCGTCGCCCGCCTCAAGGTCGGGGCCTAGGTCGCGGCGAGCGGCTCGATACGCAGTCCAAGCTCGGGGGTGACCTCGAACACCGAGCGCTCCGGGACTTCCTGCCAGGCCTCCGCGGTGATCGGCTCCGAGGCGATGACGAGGGCGCGGTAGCTTTCGGGATCGTGCCCGGCGGCGTGGCGGCGGCCGCAGACCGGGCAGTCGGCGAGGCCCCGGACCTCGAGGCAATGCAACGTCCGCTGCCAGCGGCTGCCGAGCATGCGCTCGCCGTCGGTCAGCAGCACGTTCAGGCCGAGCCGGGGCTGGGAGCCGACGCCGCGGCACCAGGCGACGACGCGCCCGAGCGCCGCCTTCAGGCTCCCGAGCAGGGGGCGCGCGGGCGCTTCCTCGTGAGTCGAAAGGATCAGCTGGAACAGGTGCTCGCTGTCGGTGGCGCCCTGGATCGCGGCGCGCCGCGCCGGGCTGATCGCGCCCAGGACCTGCTCGCGCAGGTCGGCGAAATAGGGCACCGTGCCGTTGTGCACGAAGGTCCAGTCGCCGTGCTCGAAGGGATGCGTGTTCTCGAAGCGCACCGTACCGACCGTCGCGCGGCGGACGTGGGCGAGCACCGTCTCGGCTTCGACCCGGCCCGCGGTCGCCCGGAACTCGTCGCCGTCGTGCGCCGCCCAGGGTTTGCGTTCCAGCCAGAAGCTCTCGCCGGCATAAGCGGCGATACCCCAGCCATCGGCGTTCTCGAAGCCGTGCAGGTCCTGCCGGCTCTGCGCCAGGAGCGAGTTCGCCGCGTGCACGAGATGGCACTCGACCCGGCTTGGCCGGCTGGCACGTAACCCATAAAGGCGGCACATCACAACACCTACGAACTCGATGATCAGCGGGGCGCTCGCCCCGACGCGCGGCCCTACGGACCGGGCCGGCCGACCTTAGCCCGATCCGCAGCCTTGGTCAGCGGATCTGGATCAAGGGCGCGCTCAGAACGCCGGGCGTGAGCGCGCTCAGCCATTCTCTCAGTCCGCCGAGCGCGAAGGGCGATGCGGACGAGACCAGCTGCAGCACCTCCTGCCAGGGCGAGCGCGGCGGCGGGAAGGGACGCAGCTCGACCGCCTGCTTGAGATCGACACCGATCGCCTCCTTGGTCAGCTCGAGCGCCCGCGCGAAGCCGCCGAGCTCGTCGACCAGACCGAGCTCCTTGGCCTGGGCGCCGGTCCAGACCCGCCCCTCGGCCACCTTTTCCACCGCGGCCTCAGGCATCCGGCGGCCGCGCGCCACGCCCGCGACGAAGGCACCGTAGACCCGATCGAGGAAGCTTTCGAGGCGTTCGCGGCCCTCTGCGTCGAAGTCGACCGTCATGCTCCACATGTCGGCGTTGGCGCCACGCTGCACCTGGCCCCAGTTGACCCCGACGTCGTGCCAGAAATCCTTCAGCACCAGCTTGCCGGCGAGCACCCCGATCGAGCCGGTGAGCGTGGCCGGATCGGCGACGATTTTGGACGCATCCATGGCGATCCAATAGCCGCCCGAGGCGGCGAGCCCGCCCATCGACACGATGACCGGCTTGCCCTGCTCGATGGCGCGCCGGACCTGCCGCCCGATGGTCTCCGAGGCGACCACCGAGCCGCCGCCCGAGTCGATGCGGAACAGGATCGCCCGCACTTCTGGATCCTCGATCGCTGCCGACAGCGCCCCCGCCACGGTATCACCGCCCATGATCCAGCCGCTGGCCGGCCCGTTGTCGCTGTCGCCGCTCTGGATCTGGCCGACGCCGTGGATCAGGGCGACCACCGGCGCGCCGCGCGGCGGTCCGGCCAGCGCGCGGGCATAGTCCGTGAGGTCGACCAGCTCGCTACCGCGGCCGGCCAGACGCTTCGCCTGTTCGGTCACGTCGTCCCAGTAGCTGAGGCCGTCGACCAGATGCGCCTGCGCGGCCTCCTCGGCCGCATAAGGCCCATGGTCGATCAGCCAGCCGACCCGCGCCGCATCGAAGGCCCGGCCGCCGCCGATCCCGTCCCGAATCTGCCGGTCGAGGGAGTCGGCGAGCGAGTTCAGCGACTCGAGGTGTGCCGGCGTCAGGGTCGAATCGGTGAACATGTCGGCCGCCGTCTTGTAGGCGCCGCGCTTGTCGCCGCTCGGCTGTGCGCCGAGCTTGTCGAGCAGTCCGCGCAGGAGCGGCGTCTCGATCAGAATCCCGGTGAGGCCGAGCGCACCGAGCGGCTGCAGCTGGATCTGCTCGAACGCGGTCGCCAGATAGTAGCCCCGGGTTCCGGGGCCGAACTCGCCGAAGCTGTCGGAATGGGCGTAGGCGAACTTGCCATGCTCGCGAAACCGGGCGATCGCGGCGCGCAGCTCCTGGGCCTGCGCCAGGCCCGGTCCCTCTCCGCTGAGGCGCGCCACCAGCCCCCGGACCCTGGGGTCGCTGCCGGCCTGGTCCAGCGCGAGGACGACGTCGCCGAGCGTCGGCGCCACCGACAGGCCGAGCACGCTCAAGGGTTGCGTGGCGGCCACCTCGTCGAGACCCCCGCGCAGATCGACGCTCAGCACGATCCGCGCCGGCAGGCCCGGGGCGTGCGGCACCAACCGCCAGGCCACAACCGCGACGGCGCCTGCGGCGAGCAGCGCAAGGGCGCCGATCGTCGCGAGAAAGCCGACCAGAAATCGCCGCATGGCTCAGGCCGCGAGACCGGGCGCCCGGCGCCGCTCGCTCGCCGTCCTGAGCTGGCCGCAGGCGGCCATGATGTCCTGCCCGCGCGGGGTCCGGACCGGCGAGGCATAGCCCGCCCGGCTGACGATCGCGGCAAACGCCTCGATCCGCTCCGGCGGCGAGCAGTGGTAGGGCGCGCCCGGCCAGGGATTGAACGGAATCAGATTGACCTTCGCCGGGATGCCGCGCAGCAGCCGAACGAGCTCCCTGGCGTCGGCCTCGCTGTCGTTGACCCGATCGAGCATGACGTATTCGAAGGTGATCCGGCGCTCGGGCCCGGCATAGCGCCGGCAGGCGTCGAGCAGCTCGGCGATATTCCATTTCCGATTGATCGGAACCAGCTGATCGCGCAGCTCGTCGCGCACCGCGTGCAACGAGATGGCCAGCCCGACCCCGAGCTCGCGACCGCAGGTTTCGATCTTGGGCACGATGCCGGAGGTCGAAAGCGTGATCCTGCGCCGTGCGAAGGCGAGACCGTCGGGGGCCATGGCGATGCGCAGCGCCTGCGCCGTCGGCCCGTAGTTGAGCAGCGGCTCGCCCATGCCCATGACGACCAGATGGCTGAGCCGGCGCGGACCCGCAGGCGTCGGCCATTCGTCGAGCGCGTCGCGGGCGACCAGGATCTGGCTCAGGATCTCGTAGGCGCGGAGATTGCGCACCAGGGGCATCGTGCCGGTGTGGCAGAACGTGCAGCTCAGGCTGCAGCCGACCTGGGTCGAGATGCAGAGGGCACCGCGGTCCACTTCAGGGATGTGGACGGTCTCAACCTCCTGCCCTTCGCCGAACCGCAGCAGCCACTTGCGGGTGCCGTCGGCCGAGCGCTGTTCGGCGACGATCTCCGGGCGGGCGATGTCGTACGCCTCGGCGAGGCGCCGGCGCAGCGTTGCCGGCAGCGTGGTCATGGCGGCGAAATCTCTGGCGCCCCGATGGTATAGCCAGTGCCAGAGCTGCCGCGCCCGCATGGCGGCAACCCGCTCGGGCTCGCCCAATCCGCCGATGATCTGCGCCAGCTCGGCGGGCGGCAGGCCGATCAGGCTCGGTCGAGGATCGTCGGCGCCGCGCGGCAGGCTCGGGGCGCGAGTTGCGGTCATGCGCCGATCAGGAAGTCGAGCCGGAGCAGGCCCCGGCCATGGCGTCGTAGGCCGCCGTGAAGCCGAGCAACGAATAGGTGTCGAGGGAGTAGGTGCCCTTGGCCGAGGTGCCGCGCACGGTCATGTCCGAGCCCCGCTTCATGGTGCTGATCAGCCGCTTGTCGTCCTCCTCCTTCGGCGTCCAGGCGTGCTCGCCGCGGGTGAACATCGTGAACTTGTTCTTACCGACCTCGACCTCGACCTCGCTGCCGTCCATGAAGGTGTAGCCCGGTTGGACGCTCACCTCGTAGGCCACCCGCGGTCCGGGTCGCCGGGTGACCAGCACCGCCACGCTACCGCGGCGCGTGTAGTTGCCTTCCTGTTTCTTCGGTTCGCTGGCGATGTAACAGATCGTCTGGTCACCGTCCTGAAACTTGTAGACGTTCCAGTCGCGGTGGCTGCCGACGAATTGCGGCACAGGAGGCTTGGGCTGGCCCTGGTCTTCCTGGGCCTGGACACTGCCGGCTGCGCCGACGCCCAGGAAGGCAATCAGAAGTATGTTGGTGAACGAGGTTCGTGTCCGTCTGCTCATGATCTCTTTCGGTCAGTTCCCGCCGGTGATCGCGCGGCTCGTTATGTCGGAAAACCGACCGCAAAAGCAAGCTCTCTCATGCCGCGATGTCGGCCAGCGGCTGGCGTCGGTGCCTCCGACGCACAGGCCTTCTATGGTCTGGAGCTCGATCAGATCCAGATCTAGAATGAACCGAGCCGCCCACCGTCAGCTTGGAGGAACTACGTGCCAATGGTGAAGAAGGCGGGCGAGCTGATCGCGGAGGCGAACGCCCAGGTCGAGACCCTCTCGGTCGAGGACGCGAGGGCACTCCTCGGCAGAGGCGACGTGCAGTTCGTCGACGTGCGCGAGACCCAGGAGCTGGCCCGGGGCAAGATTCCGGGTGCCCTGCACGCGCCACGCGGGCTGCTCGAGTTCTATGCCGACCCCTCGAGCCCGGCGCACAAGCCGGAGCTGGCCTCGGGCAAACGCCTAGTGCTGTACTGCGGCTCCGGCGCGCGCTCTGCGCTCGCGGCCAAGACGCTCAAGGACATGGGCATCGAGGGGGTCGCCAACATGCTCGGCGGTTTCCGTGCCTGGGTCGACGCCGGCGGCGAGATCGAGCGTTAGGCGCCGCTTCCGACAGGCGGCATCTCCCGGCGCGCGGTCCGAGTATCTGAACTGACGTCCCCTGCCCGGGCCGGCCAAGGTTGCGTTCATCGGCCGCAGGAGGGTTCGAACTGCGCGCTTGCATCGCAAGCATGCCCGCCTAGCTTCGATCGGGGCACGACGAAGCGGCTCGATGGCGGACCACGATCGACGATCGGGCATGCCCAGAGGGAGGCGATGGCAACGGCCGCGCCGCGAGATGAAGAACCGGGCTCGGCGCCTTCGGACGCGACGGCAAAACGGCCGGTGGTGCAGACCCCGATGGTGTCGCCGCAAAGGAACCGGTTGCTCGCCCTGACGCTTGCGAGCGTGGTGGCCCTGGTCTTCGTGACGGTCGTGGCTTTGGGCGTCCTGTTCCACTATGCCGAGGTTCATCACGCGCTCGCGATCCCTTGAGGACCACGTCCCGGCCGCGTCGCCCGGCCGGCCGATGCCAGGGCGTCGCGTGGCGGGATGGATCGGTGCCGGGATTGGCCTCGCCCTGCTGGCGGGCTGCGGCAGCGGCGATCAGTGGCATGCGTTCGACGTCTCAGGCAGCTCGCCGCCGCTCGCGTTCACCATGACCCGGGCCTCCGACGGTCGAGAGGTGAGCGCCGCCGACTACCGCGGCCGGGTCGTGATGCTCTACTTCGGCTACACCTTCTGCCCGGACATCTGCCCGACCACGCTTGCCAACATCGCCGAGATCCTGAACCGGCTCGGGCCGGAGGCGGAGCATGTCCGCGTCCTCTTCGTCACCGTCGACCCGGATCGCGACACGGCGCCCGTGCTCGCGGCCTACGTCAAGAACTTCGCGCCGCAGATCGAGGGTCTGCGCGGCACGCCGGATCAGCTCGCGGCGCTGGCGCGGCGCTACCGCATCGCCTATTCCGTGACCCCCGAGACCAAGGATCACCCCTATGAGGTGACCCACAGCTCGGCGATATATGTCTTCGACGCGTCCGGGGCGGCCCGCCTGCTGGTGTCCTCGCTCGGGACCGCCGAGCCGGATGTGAGGGGGACCGCGGCCGATCTGAAGCGGCTCGTGGAGGAGGCGAATCCGCGGGGATGGTTCGCCCGGCTGCAGCAGTGGCTGTGAGCAGCTATTTGCCGGTCGCGCCGCGCACCGCGAAGCTCGTTACGACCGTGCCGCCATCGGCGAAGCGGAGCGTGACCGGAACCGACCGCCCGGGCGTCATCTCCTGTGCGGGCGTCATGCACATGAGATGATAGCCGCCGGGCGCGAAGGTCACGCTACCGCGAGCGGGGACAGTGACGCTCATCACCATCTCCATTCGCTCCTGGCCGTTTTCCTGCACGCTCCGATGCAGCATGATCGAGCCGCAGGCGGGCGACGCGGCGCCGACCAGGACCAGCGCCTTGTCGGTCGCGTTGGCCAGGGTCAGATAGCCCGCCGCGGGCCGCGAGGGGAGCACCAGGCGCAGCCACGGATCGCTCACGGTGAGGCCGGGCTCCGCGGCCCATGCCGTCGTGCCGGCCGCCAACCCGCCGACGAGAGCGCAGAGCACCGCCAGCAGCAGCGCACCGCCGCTCGGTCTAAAGCCCGGTCCAGCGGCTTGCGAGCCGAGCCATGCCAGAATCGTCATCGGTCACGCCCTTGGTCGTTTCCTCGTGGATTCGGAGCGCGTTCAGCACCAGCAAGAGGGCCATCACGCTCATCATCGCCGGTGGAATCCAGATCACGATGCCGCCGACGTGCTGGTCGGCAAGCGCGCCCATGGAGGGGAACAGCCGGCCGCAGAGATCGTAGTAGGGGTAGAGGTCGCTCTCGGCAAACGCGATCGGCGCCCCGAGCATGATTTGCGGGAACATGACGCCCAGCGCGAGCGCCGCGCGAACGCCGAAGGACACGCGCGCCGGCGGCTTCGGCCGCGGGTCCAGCACGAGAGACCAGAACAGAATGCCATCGAGGACCATGCTCCAGTTCATCAGGGCGTAGAGGCGCGGGTCGAGCATCGCCCGGAAATGCACCCAGGGGATGAGCCAGAAATAGAACAGCCCGACGAACAGGAAGGCGGCCACGACCGGCTGCTGCAGGATTCGCGGTGCCATGGCGACGGCGCGGCTTTCGATCAGCCTCTGCGCCCGGATCGGCATGCCCCGCTTGATCGTTGGCCCGGCACAGCCGAGCGCTATCAGCAACGGGCCAAGATGGTGCATCGCGACGTGCTGGATGCGGTTCAGGAAGAACATGTGCTGCGACCAGTACTCGAAGCGCGTCTGCAGCACGGCGTAGATCGCGACCAGGCCGAGCAGAAAGGCAACGCGGCGCACCACTGGTGGCCGCTCAGCCGGCGGCGCGCCCACCAGCCCGCGGCAGAACCAGAGGAGCGTGAGCGCGATCGCCAGATACTCGGGCGCCGAGAAGTCCCAGGGCGCCCAGACGGGCATCAGCGTCGGATGGCTGGCGCAGAGCCAGAACAGCAGCGCGCCCAGCCCCAGGATCGCAGCATAGGCGGCGCGTGCTCGACCCGCACCTATCCCGCCCGCCGGCACCCTGATCGCACATGCCTGATCGGCGGACCCCTTGCGCATGCTCTTGTGTCGGCGCTGCCGCGCCACGGGTCAAAGCGCCAAACGACGCAGGACGCCCTGCCCGAGCGACGCGGGGCGCGACCCCCAGGGCCGGTTGGCGCCTTGTTCGCCATCTCGCCCCGACCGGCGCGCGGTCGTTCTAACGGGCGTTCACCCTGGTCTGATATGGTGGTCGTAGCCATAAGAGGACGCGCCCATGCTTGGTCTCGCTCCTACGCCCGATGGCGCAACACTCGCAGCCCCCGACGTCTATAGCGCCCGCGTCAACGGCGCTCTGCTCGCGGGCCTCGGCATTGCCGCTCTGCTGCTGCTGGCACTCGTGCCGGCGACGTTCGGCGCCGGCTGGCTGCTGGCGGCGCTGGTCGGCGTGCCGCTCGCGGCGGCCGGCGTCTTCGGGGTGCTGATCGGCTATGTCGGTCTCTCGACCCGGATCGAGATCGCCCCGGAAGGCCTCACGCTCGCCGCGCCGGGCTGGCGCGCCTGCCCCTTTCCGCCCGTGCGCGAGGTTCGGGTCGGTTGGCAGGATCTGCGCGCCATCCGCCATCGCACCGAGATCTACCGCCTCGGTCCCTTGCCCCTCCGCCTGCCGCTCGAGGTCTACGCCATCGACACCAGCCGCGGCCGGCTCCTGTTCGGCAGCTACTATCTCTGGCAACTCGAGGCGGTGCTGATCGACCTCACCAACCGCGCCGACTGCCCGCGGCACGAGGACGGCACGGTCGAGACGGGCCTGTTCCGCACGCTGCGGCGCGGGCCGCCGCCCTGGCCGGCCGCTGATTGAGCCACCTCAAGCGGAATTCGAAGGCTTGAGCGCTGGCGGCGCACGGCCACTGCCCCCATACTTCTGGAAGTGTCCGATGCTTCCGGAAGGAGCGAGAGGGCGATGGCGAGCCAGCATCGACGGCTCACGCGGCGACACCTCATGGCATCCGCCACTGCGCTCGGCGCGCTCGCGGGCCTGCCGCGGGGCGCAGTGGCCGCTTTGCTGCCGACCCCACAGCAGACCGAGGGGCCATTCTATCCGCTCGAGCTGCCGCTCGATGCCGATAACGATCTGGTCCAGATCGCGGGGCGCCCGGAGGGGGCGGCGGGGACCATCCTGCATCTGGGCGGCCGCGTGCTCGATCCGGACGGCCGGCCGGTGCGCGGCGCCCGGGTCGAGATCTGGCAGTGCGACGCGTTCGGCGTCTATCATCATTCGCGCGATCGGCGCGGGCCCGCCGACCCCAATTTTCAGGGCTTCGGCGCGACCAGCGTGAACGAGGCGGGCGCCTGGCGCTTTCGCACCATCGAACCGGTTCCCTACCCCGGCCGCACGCCGCACATCCACGTCAAGGTCGCCGGCCCCGGCTTCGAGGCGCTGACCACGCAGATGTACGTCGCCGGTCAGCCCCTGAACGCCCGGGATGCGATCTACCAGGCCTTGCCCGAGCCGGCCCGGGACCTGGTGACCGTGGCGCTGGTTCCCGCCCCTGAGCTGGAGCCGGCCGCCAAATCCGGCGCCAAACGCGCTGCCTTCGACATCGTGCTCGGCCTTGTTACCTGAGCCCGCATCCGGCGACAACGTCGACGAGGTCAAATACGGCTTTCCGCCGAGGGCCGTTCCGAACTAAAATTGTCCGTCGTGATGACAGCCGGCCGGTCAGCCGAAACGGCAGCGGTCGCAGTCCTGTCATCGCGCTCAGGGAGACTTTGACGTCGGCGCCGAGGCCGGTCAGCCGGCGCAAGAGCAATGCGCCACCTTTGCCGGGCCGGACGAAGCGCCGAGGCAACAAGGGAGAGGTTTCATGAACGGCCTGAAACTCGCCGCCAGCGCACTGACCCTTGCCACGCTCGCCGGGCTGGCCCTGCCGCCACCGGCAACGGCCGAGGAAGTGACGGTCAAGCTCTGGTCAAGAGCTGATCGTTCGGGCCCGCTGCGCGCCGGCAACATCGTCGCCGCCGCCGAGCTGCTCAACAAGGAGTTCGCCGCCGCCGGCATCGACCGGACCATCAAGGTCGACGTCCACGAGAACAATGCCAAGGGCTTCGACGACGACGCCCTCGACCTGTTCAAGGCGTTCGCGGTCGACAAGGGCCCCGACCTCTACGTCGCCGCCCACGAATGGATTGGCGCCTTCGCCGAAGCCGGCGACGCCATGAATATGGAGGAGCACATCCAGAAGTATCCGGAATACTACTCCGACATCATTCCGGTGCTCTGGGAGGCGACCAAGTACAAGGGCGAGCGCTACGCCATCCCGCAGGACACCGAGGTCCGTATGTTCTTCTTCCGCAAGGACATGCTCGAGAAGATCGGCAAGTCCCAGGAATTCATCGACAACCTGCCCAAGATGGTTGAGAGCGGCGAGTTCACCATCTACGACATGTCGAACCTGGCCAAGGAGGTGGTCGACGCCGGTGCGGCGCAGTACGGCATCCTGCACCGGCCGAACGTCGGCCCCGATTTCCTGATGCTGATGGCGAGCTTCGGCTTCGACGCCTACGATGAGCAGGAGGCTAAGCTGCAGGCCAGCCGTAAGGCGCTCGAGGCGTTCTTCGACTGGATCAAGTACAACGTCGACAATGGCGTCACCCCGGCCAACAACACGGCGATGCCGTGGGATACGATCGACGCCCAGCTGCCCGAGGGCAAGGCCTTCATCAAGTTCCACGGCGTCTGGGACGTGATGGAGAACCAGATGCGCATCGCCGGCTGGAAGACCGAGGACGACTACGTCAGCCGGGTCGGCTGGACGCACAGCCCGGCCGCGGAGAAGGGCGGTAAGCCCGCCAATCTTTCCCATCCGATCGTCTACGTCGTCAATCCGAAGTCGCCCAACAAGGATCTGGCGGCGCTCCTGATCGCGATCGCCAGCCAGCCCTACTTCAACGTCCAGCACGCGGTCGGCAGCGCCCATCTCGGCATCAACTATGGCGAGCAGTCGATGCCCGCCTACCAGAACGCCTGGCCGCTGCGGCGGGCGTCGCCGATGCTCGAGTACTCGACCTTCATGCCCAACCACCCGAAGATCGGCCAGTTCAACGGCATCATCTACAAGGGCATCCAGGGGGTCGAGACCGGGCGGATCAGCCCCAAGGAGGCGACCGCCTTTGTCACCGACGAGCTCGAGGCCGAGCTCGGCGACGACGTGATCATCCGGGACTGACCGGAGGCGGGGCGGCCCGCGCCGCCCCGCCGTACCCTGGCCGGAACGCGCCATGGCGAGCTCCGCCGCCAGCC
>JBKPDM010000017.1:0-5159 GCA_046727895.1 Pseudomonadota bacterium
ACCGCCTGGATGACGGTTTGGGCGATTCGCTACTTCATCGCCACGGTCCGCCGCGGGACGATGTCGCTCGAGCTTGGGATCCACATGGCGTGGGTGCATCTGGCGATCCCGCTCGGGCTGGTTCTCATGACCTTCTATTTCGCGGTCGAGCTGCTCGAGGACGCCGGGAAGCTCCGCTCGGGGGTCGAGCTGCTCGAGGACGCCGGGAAGCTCCGCTCGGGGGCCGGGCGATGACGGTCATCCTCGACGCGCTGCTGCTCTCGGTGCTCCTGGTCGTGGGCGTGCCGGTGCCGTTCTGCTTCGCGGCCGCGGTGCTGTTCCTGATCCTGACCGGCAACTATGGCGATCCGTCGTTTCTGATCGCCGCCGGCTACGGCAAGATCAGCTCGATCGTGATCATCGCGATCCCGCTCTACATCCTGGCCGGCGGGATCATGAGTCAAGGCGGCATCGCCGGCCGCCTGGTCGACCTTGCCGACAGCATCTTCGGCCGCACCAAAGGCGGCCTCGGGGTCGTTGTCATCATCACCACTGCGATCTTCGGTGCGATCTCGGGCATGGCCTCCTCGGCCGTGGCCGCGATCGGTACGATCATGATCCCGCGGATGGAAGAACGCGGCTACAGCCGGGGTTACGCCGCCTCGCTGGTCGCCAACTCCTCCGTGCTCGCGCTGCTGATCCCGCCGAGCGCGTCGATGATCATCTACGGCTGGGTCACCGGCACCTCGATCGCCGCGGCGTTCCTGGCGCCCGTGGTGCCGGGCATCGTGCTGGTGCTGCTGTTCGCATTCTGGAACCGCGTGCTCACCCGCCGCATGCCGATCGTGTCGCCACCTGCGGTCTCCGCCCGCGAGCTGGGCCACGAGATCGTCGACAAGACCAAACGCGCCGGTTTCGGCCTCCTGATGCCGGCGATCATTCTCGGCTTCATCTACGGCGGCATCACAACGCCGACCGAGGCGGCCGCGGTCGCCGTCGTCTATGCGATCCCGATCAGCATCTACGTTTACCGCGGCCTTGGCTGGCGCTCGCTCTACGACGTGATCTGGCGGACCGGTCAGACCACGGGCGTTCTGATGGTGCTGGTGTTCTTCGCCGCGATCCTCGGCCGGCTGTTCACGATGGAGAACGTGCCCCAGGGGATTCTCGCCGCGTTCACGACGATCAGCCAGAACCCGGTGATCATTCTCCTGCTCGTCAATCTGTTCCTGCTGCTGATCGGCATGTTCATGGAGGACATCAGCGGCATCCTGCTCTCGGCGCCGATCTTGACCCCGGTGGTGGTGGCCGCCGGCGTCGATCCGGTCCAGTTCGCTGCGATCATCGCAACCAACCTGGGTATGGGGCTGATCACGCCCGACGGCGCCCATCCTCTACTTCGGTGCCCTGATCGGCAAGACCTCGCTCGGGCCGATGCTCAAGCCGACCCTGGTGTTTGTAGTGCTCGGCTACCTGCCGGTGGTGCTGCTGACCACCTTCATTCCGGCGCTGTCGCTGACGCTGCCAAGGCTGGTTCTCGGCATCCACTGAGCGTCGGACGACCAGCGCCGCGGGTGACAAGCGCGCGAGGCGCGTAAGGTTCCGGGGGGCCACTTGCGGCTCGCTGTGGAGATCCGCACATGAGCCATGCCACCGTGATCGACGGCACGCGGTACGTCTTTCCGTCGCTGCGCGAGCTGCTCGCCAAGGCCACGCCTTTGCGCTCAGGCGACGTCCTGGCGGGCCTCGCGGCGGACACGGAGGTCGAACGGGCGGCTGCGCAGATTGCGCTCGCCGACGTGCCGCTTGCCGACTTTCTGCTGTACCCCGTGGTGCCCGCCGAGGATGACGAGGTGACGCGCCTGATCCTCGAGACCCACGACCCCGCCGCGTTTGCCCACGTGGCGAGCCTGACCGTCGGGGCGTTTCGCGAATGGCTGCTGTCGCCGGTCGCCGATACCGACGCGCTGGCCGCCCTCGCACCCGGAATCACCCCGGAGATGGCGGCTGCCGTCTCCAAAGTGATGCGGCTGCAGGATCTGATCTCGGTCGCCGCCAAGTGCCGGGTCGTGACGCGCTTTCGCAACACCCTGGGGCTGCCCGGACGTCTGTCGACCCGGCTGCAACCGAACCATCCGACCGACGACAGCAAAGGCATTGCGGCGAGCGTCCTCGACGGCCTTCTGCTCGCGTCCGGCGATGCCGTCATCGGCGTCAATCCGGTGACCGACAACCGCATGACGCGCCTCCTCGACGACATCCGCGTGCGTCTCGAGATTCCGACGCAGACCTGCGTGCTCGGTCATGTAACGACTGCGATCGAGGCGATCGAGCGGGGCGCGCCGGTCGACCTGGTGTTTCAGTCGATCGCCGGCACCGAGAAAGCCAATGCGGGTTTCGGCGTCACGCTTTCGCTCTTGCAGGAAGCGCGCGACGCGGCGTTTTCCCTCAAGCGCGGGACGGTCGGCGACAACGTCATGTATCTCGAGACGGGCCAGGGTAGTGCGCTTTCGGCGGATGCCCATCACGGCGTCGATCAGCAGACGCTGGAGGCGCGTGCCTACGCCATCGCCCGCATACTGCAGCCGCTGCTGGTCAACACGGTCGTGGGCTTCATCGGGCCGGAATACCTGTTCGATGGCAAGCAGATCACCCGCGCCGGCCTCGAGGACCACTTCTGCGGCAAGCTGCTCGGGCTGCCGATGGGCGTCGACGTCTGCTACACCAATCATGCCGAGGCCGATCAGGCCGACATGGATGCGCTGCTGACGCTGCTGACAGTGGCCGGCGTCACCTTCGTCATTGCCGTGCCGGGCGCCGACGACATCATGCTCAACTACCAGAGCACCTCGCACCACGACGCCGACTACGCCCGCCAAGTGCTTGGCCGGCTCCCGGCACCGGAGTTCGAAGCGTGGCTGCAGCGCACCGGCATCGTCGACCGGGATGGCGCGCTCGCCGATGCCTTCCTGCCGGAGGTGATCCGTCCGGCGCTCGGCGTCGTCTCCGCGGTCGGAGGCCACGCATGACCGGTCGTCGCCCGGTGCTGCTCACGCCGCCCGCGGATCTCGCGGCGCTCCGCCGCTTCACCGCCGCGAGAATTTTCCTCGGCCGCGCCGGCGCCGGCCTGCCGACGTCGGCGCATCTCGGCTTCCAGCTCGATCACGCGCGCGCCCGTGACGCGGTCCATTCGACCCTGGATGTCGAACGCTTGTCGGACGGCCTGCGGCAATGCGGTCTGGCGTTCCATCAGGTGCGCAGCGCAGCGCGGGACCGCAGCGAGTATGTTCGTCGCCCCGACCTCGGCCGCCGCCTGGATGACTCGGCGCTGTCGGTGCTCGAGAGCGTGCCGGCGGGCCACGATGTCGGGTTCGTCATCGCCGATGGGCTCTCGGCGGCGGCGGTCCACCACCACGGACTGCCGCTCCTGGATGCGTTGCTGCCGCAGTTGCGCCACGCAGGCGTCAGCGCCGGTCCCGTGGTGATCGTCGAGAACGGAAAGGTTGCGATCGGCGATCCGATCGGCGAGATGCTCGGTTTTGAGGTGGTCGTGGTGCTGATCGGCGAGCGGCCAGGCCTGAGCTCTTCGGAGTCGCTCGGGTGCTACATCACCTGGCAGCCGCGCCGCGGTCTGCCGGACTCGCGCCGCAACTGTGTCTCAAACATCCGCCACGAAGGGCTCTCATACGAAGCCGCGGCAAGCAAGATCGCTTACCTCATCACGGAAGCCCGCCGTCGCCGCGTGAGTGGCGTGGTGCTCAAGGAAGACGCGCCCGCGCTACTGGAGCAAGGACCGGAGAGCGCGCGGGCCCGACGCGATTCAAAATAGCGTGCATGGTCCTGGGAGGCGAGGCCGTTTGGGTCGTCTTCCACCAGCCAAGCGAATACTTTCGGGAAAAACCTCGGACGTGGGCGTGGGCTGCCGATAACCGAACCGAACGTTCGATCCCCATTTGCTCCGCCTGGGCGGACGCCTTTCGAAACCGCGCTCCTTCTGCCCTGGTCCAACTCCTTGAATTTTCAAGCTTCCAACATCCGTACCAAAACGGGCGTGGTTCGGTGTTAAAGAAGGCGGGCTAAGAGAGACAGAAAATGGCCGAAAATGGGCCGCTGGACAGCACCGGTGGTTCGGACCAAGGGCCGGGAAGGTCCGCATTCTGCGCCGTTCCGGCGGGCGCCTAGTGCACAGACGCATTCAGAGGATTCAGCTTAGCCAGGATCTGCCCTTGCGTCTTGGTCCAGGTGAACGGCTTGGGATCGTCGTTGTGTTCGGCGATGTAGTGGTTGATCGCGGCCTGGAGGTCGACGCTCGAGCGGAAGCTGCCCCGCTTGAGCCGGCGTCGGGTCAGTGCGGGGAAGAAGGTCTCGACCGCGTTCAGCCAGGAGCCCGAGGTCAGGTGAAGTGGAAGGTCCAGCGGGGATGGCGCGCGAGCCACCACTTGAGGACCTTGGGATGCTTGTGGCTGCCGTAGTTGTCGAGGATCACGTGGATCACCTTGCCGGCCGGGACCGCGGCCTCGATGGTGTTGAGGAAGCGCAGGAACTCCTGATGCCGGTGGCGCTGCATGCAGCGGCCGAGCACCGTGCCGTCGAGGACGTTGAGGGCGGCGAACAGGTTGGTGACGCCGTTGCGCAGATAGTCGTGGGTCATGGTCCCGGCCTTGCCCGGCTTGAGCGGCAGCCCCGGTTGGGTGCGGTCGAGCGCCTGGATCTGAGACTTCTCGTCCACCGAAGGACCACGGCATCCTTGGGCGGATCGACATACAGGCCGACGAATCAGTGGTTGAGTCGCCGTGATGGGGTCGTGTACGGAAGGTTCTGCAAAAAGCCGGAGAGGCGGGGTCATGGTATGCGGGTGATAGGAACGTCGCCTGAGGATGCACACCATGCCCCGAGGCAAGCTTGGACCGACGCTGGAGGAAGTGAAGGCGCTGCTGGCGGAGGACCAGGACTTCTTGCGGCCGCTGGTCCAGGCGGTGCTGCAGGAGCTCCTGGCGGCCGAGATGACCGAGGCGCCGGGCGCCGGGAAGGGCGAGCGAACGCCGGCGCGGCTCGGCTATCGTGCCGGGCACTACCCGCGCGCACTGGTCACCCGGGTCGGCAAGCTGGAGCTGCGCGTGCCCCAGGATCGCCACGGCCGGTTCTCGACCGAGCTGTTCGAGCGTTATCAGCGCTCGGAG